>CALKTZ010000027.1 GCA_937997355.1 uncultured Planctomycetales bacterium
AAGCTCCTCGACAACCCGGTGAAGGACGACCCCAGCCTGGCCCCCCAACTGCCCGGCGCGGAGGGAAAGCTTCATCCAACCCTCGAACGAGCCGACCGAGAGGACCCAGTTGACCCGGTCGAACCGAATGAAGAAATCGGCGACCTCGGCGATGATGTCGGGCTGGGTGACCGGGCCGCACCAGCTCACGATCAGGTCTCGATAGAGGAACGCGTTGGAGAGGGCCATCTGGAAGGTGGCGAAGTGGCTCTGAGGGAGGCGGGGGTTGCGGATCTGCGCCAGGAGGTCCTTGTCGGCTCTCGGATAGAGCCAGATCAAGGCCCCGTCGTCGAGGGTGCTGGCCTCCCTGGGAAATCCGGTAATTTCCGACTCGATCCCGTAGAGCAAGGCGGTCGCCAGCGCCGGGCTGACGACCACGCGCTGCTCCATGAGGTAGCCGGTGATCATGGTGCTAGTCGCCCCCATCTGGTTGCGAATATCGGTGAACAGGGCCTTCCCCAGATCGCCCCCCGTCTCGTGATGATCGATGATCACCTGGGGCATGGCCGCCTCGCTCTGGCGGCGGCCGGTGTAGGGCTGGGTATCCACCATCACCACGGCGGTCGAGCCGTCGATCATCACCCGGTCGACCGGCGTGAGCGGGACGGGGATCAGCTCGGCCATCGCGCGGTTCTCGGCCCGCGCGATCATCCCATCCAGGGTGAGGATCACCGGCTTGCCGGGCTGGCAGGTTTCCACCAGGGCCTTGATCCCGAGCATGCTGGCCAGGGAGTCGGGGTCGGGATTGACGTGGGAAACGACCACGACCCGGGCGAACGGTTCGAGCGCCTTCACGAGCCGATCGGACCGCGAGATTCGTTCCGGAACGGCATCCGGCTTCGGGTCGGATTGGGCAGCGTCTTCGGTCATCGTCGGGGACATCTCCAGGCCCATCGTCCGAAAGCATCCTCACGCAACGCCTAATCTACAATAATCCCCCCCTGCTCCGCCTCATGCCGGCGATTTTCAGGGGGAGCCCGGCCCCGGCTCCCGAACCAGCGGGGGCATTCCCAGCGGCCCCGACCCCGAGGACGGGGCCGAGCTACCCGGGGTGCGTTCGATGATCCCCGAGGTTCGCGGGGCGGGGCGCATCGCGAATCGGATCAGGAGGATGCAGCCGATCGCCAGCACCACGGCGTTCAGCCAGACCGACCGCTGGTGCAATCGCTCGAAGCGAGACGACTCGGCCGGGCCGGCATCGCGGGCCGCGTTGATCGCCGGCGTCAGCGAGTTTCCGGCATAGAGCATGATCAGGATGCAGGACAGGATCAGCAATGCCTGGACGCCGACCAACGGGTTGCGGAATTCCGGGAAGCAGAGCGGCCCCGCCACGAACGCGGGGAGCGCGATCGCCCCGGCCGTCGCCCCCCAGGCGTAATAACGAGGAAAGAGAGCCCGGACGAACTTCGCGGCGGATGGCGCATCCAGGACCTTGAAGATGATCGGCGCCACCCCGAAGGAAAAGAAAAGGATACTCCCGATCCAGGCCGTCAAAGCCAGCACATACGCCGAGTCGAACAGACCGAGTAACGCCCGCGTTGTCACGAAGCCGTGCCTTCCCCGCCTCGGGGCGGAATCGAACCATGGTTCCGCCGATCCACCCAATCACCCGATCGCGACGGATCGACGTCGGCCTGGTTCCATTCTACCCGGAGATCGTCGGCGGGAGGAGACGCCGTGTCACCTCGGCCCGGTCGAGAGACCTTCGCCCAGCCTTATGGAAATTCTCTGAATCGTGGATATTCGGGAGAACCGGGATGAAACTGGAACGGTCCGGGTAATAAGTAAGTAGGTGGAAGGTCTGGCGCAATTCGAGGGAACTTCATGAGCGACCGCAAGAATTCGATCGCCAGAGACCTCGGGACCCTCTTCCGCTTGGGGGCCATCGGGGGGCTCCCGGATCGGGAACTGCTGGGGCGATTCGTGGAACGGCAGGAGGCCGACGCGTTCGAGGCCATCGTCCAACGCCATGGCCCGATGGTCTGGGGAGTCTGCCGCCGGGTACTCCGGGATCGCCACGACGCCGAGGACGCATTCCAGGCCACCTTCCTCGTCCTCGCGCGTCGGTCCGCCTCGGTGATGCCGCGTGAGAAGCTGGGGAACTGGCTCTACGGGGTGGCCTACCAGACCGCCAGGAAAGCGAGGGCCACGAGGGACAAGAGGCGGATTCGAGAGGGTCGCGTGCCGGCCCAACCGGAGCCGATGGCGGCGAGCGACTCGCCGGACGCAGCGATTGAAGCCCTCGAACGGGAACTGAGCCGACTGCCCGAAAAATACCGAATCCCGATTATCCTGTGCGAGCTCGAGGGCAATACCCACCTGGAGACGGCGAGGCAACTCGGGTGGCCGGTCGGCACGGTATCGAGCCGTCTCGTGAGGGGAAAAACGCTGCTGGCGAAACGGTTGTCTCGACCCGGCACGATCCTCACGGTCAGCTCGCTGGCGAGCTTGCTGGCTCAAGATGCAGCCTCGGCCACCATGCCAACTCATTTGGTCGGTTCTACGGCTCAAGCCGCAAGCCTGGTCGCGGCCGGAGGCGCGTTGTCGGCGGGGATGGTCTCCGCCGATGTCGCCGCCCTGACGGGAGAGGTGTTGAAGATCATGCTGCTCGGCAAGCTCAAACTCGCCATGACGGCGGTGCTGGGATGTCTCGTCCTCGCCGCCGGCGCCACTCGCTTTGCCTACCTCGCAGTCGCGGCCGATCCGGTTAAAAACGCGAAGCCTGAGATCAAGGCGGACGAACCCGCCGCCCCGCCGCGAGCCGAGAACAACAAGGCTTCAACCCTACCGCGCAGCCTGAACCGACGCGATCCGGCCATGGAGCGGCAAACCGAGAAGATCTTCGACACGCTCGATCGCACCGTCGAGGTCCGTTTCCCCAACGAGACCCCGCTCGAAGAATTCCTCAAATTCGTTCAGGTTCAGTCGCAAAGTCCTGAACTGCCGACAGGCATCCCGATTTACGTCGACCCCGTCGGCCTGCAGGAGGCTGAGAAGACTCTACAGTCTCCGATCATCCTCGACGTGGGATCGATCCCGCTTCGGACATCCGTCAAACTTGCTCTCCGGCAACTGGGCCTCGTCTATCGCGTGAAGGACGGCTTCATGAAAATCGATTACGAGGACTCCGAAGGCGGCGGAGAGTCGTTGATTCTTGAACTCCAGAACAAGGCGGAGCAGGGCGAGCTGACACCCGAAGAGGAGAACGAATTGACTCGGATGTTGGAGACCCGGATCAAGATCAAGAAGATGCTTGTGGAAATCGAGAAGCTGGAGGCCAAGAGCCGAAAGCTCAAACCTGTTCGCCCACCTAATACTAACGCGGGAGGCGGTGGAGGCGGTCTCCAGTAGGACGGCCGAACCCGATAGGCCGGACGGCAAGGTCTCCAAAACAGATTCACCGAGGTCGAGCCCCGGCCCAGCCGAAGACGCGATCGACGAGCCGATCGGCGAGGTCGGGGGCCGGCCCCAGGGTCTCGGCGGGAGAGCCGGGACGGACCAGGTGGACCGTGTGACGCCCCGCCCGGAGCGTTTGCAGGTCGTTAGCGATGACGAGGTCGGCCCGATTGATCCGGCAGGCCCGCTCGGCCTCCTCGATGAGCGCCTCGACCGAGACCCGGGAGAGGAGCTTGAATCCGGCCAGGTAGGCGGAAGGGGCCCAATCCCGGACCGACCGGATGACCTTCGGCGTCCGGTGGCAGCGGATCAGGAGCGTCCCCTCGGAAGATTCGAGCTTACCCGCCAGGGGCTCGGGCTCGTAGTCCGAGACCGCGATGGCCAGGAAGACAACGTCGATCGGCTCGCTCTTGAGGACCTGTTCCAAGGTCCGGGAATAATCCCCGACCGTCCCCCGGACCAGGGGGATCAGATGGAGCCGATCCCGATGCGTCCGCCAGGTTTCCGCGAGCCGATCGAGCCGCCGATGCTCGGCC
>CALKTZ010000028.1 GCA_937997355.1 uncultured Planctomycetales bacterium
CAAGCCTTCATCCAGCATCTCACGTGTCTGTTCCGGGTTCGCGGTCCCGTGGATGATGCGCGGCTCGGCTTCGCCATAGTAAATGGCACGGGCCTTGTCGGCGAAGCGATCGCCTCGCTCGCCGAGCGGAAGCTGCCGGTGTTCCCGCTGCTGGTCGGCTCCGAGGCCGCCCCGCGCGACCTGGCCGTCGCCAATCTCACGACCCCCGAAACCGCCTTCCTCGACGACAACGCGCCGGTCGAGGCGCATCTCAATGTGAACGGCTTCGCGGGCCGGGACGTGGCGGTCACCCTTTCGGCCGAGCTTCCGGGAGCGCCGCCGTATGCTTCGACGCAGACGATTCGCCCCGCGACCGATCATGAGCGCCCCGTGGTCCGGTTCCAGCTTCCGCTCAAGGCGCCGGGCATGGCCCGGGTGAAGGTGCGGATGGCCCCGGCCCAGGACGGAGGTCACGCCGACATCATCGAGGCCCGGCTCGACAACAACGAGGCCGAACAAACGATCGGCGTGACCGGCGAGCCGGCGCGGGTGCTCCTGATCGACGGCGAGCCTCGCTGGGAGTTCCGCTACCTGCGCAATGCCCTGGCCCGCGACCCTCGCGTGAAGGTCGAGGCGGTGGTGTTGCATCAGCCGCCGCTCACGCTCCCGAACGAGCGGGGGGAAGGGGTGCCGACCTACGATCGGCTGATCCCGGAGGACGGCGGTGGCGACGATCCGCTCGGCCGGTTCGACGCGATCGTGCTGGGGGATGTCGACCTGGCCGATGTCCCCTCGCGGTTCTGGGATCGCCTGGAGTCGCACGTCGCGGGGCGCGGCGGGACCCTGATCGTGCTGCCGGGGCCTCGCCACTGGGAGGCCCTCTGGGGGACGGGGAGCGGAGCCGGCGAATCGGCCCCGCGCGACGGGGCCTCGTCGTCTCCTCGGCCCACAGTCCTGGCGGCCCTCTCCCCCCTGACCGAGCTTCGCCCGTTGGCGATCGGCGAGGGAGATGTCGACGCCGATCGGCCCACCTTGCCCCCGGGCGCGTTGATCTTGCCCACGTCGGAAACGCTCGCGGAGCAATCGGCCTGGCCGATGTTCCGGCTCCAGGACCGCCCGGGGGCGGAAGCCGCGCCGGGTTTGTGGGCCGAGTTGCCGAGGCAACCCTGGGTCCTCTCGGGCCGAACCAAGCCGGGGGCCGTCGCCCTGGCATCGGCCTCGTCATCGGGAGCGAGCGGAGGGGCGGTGATGGCCTCGCAGCGGTTCGGCCTGGGGCGCGTGTTCTGGATCGGCATCGATGGCACCTGGCGATGGCGGTATCGGGCGGGGGATCTCCTGCATCATCGGTTCTGGGGGCAAACCGTGCGCTGGGCGTCGGCCTCGGCCAGACTGACGGCCGGCGACGGGGGCGTGCGATTCGGCGCGGCCCGCGCCCGGGTTGAGCCGGGGGAATCGGTGCGGATCCGCGCCAGGCTTTCCGAGGCCGATGCCGATCGTCCGCCGCCGCCGTTCATGACCGCCCGCGTGGCCCGGCTCCCGGAGGCGGGGGCACCGGCCGGGGGGGAGAAGGCATCTGAAATCTTGATGCTGCTCCGTCCGCTCGCCGGTTCGTCCCGGACGTTCGAGGGGGACACACCGCCGATGGCGCCCGGCCGCTACGCGATCCGGCTGGAGGGGCAAACCGCCGAGGCGACATTCCAGGTCGGAGGGCGGGGGACCGGCGAACGGGTCGAGCTGGCCGCGTCTCGGGTCCAACTGGAACCGCTCGCCCGCGCGACGGGAGGCCGGGTGGTCGCCGATTACGAGGCCGATCGCCTCCCGGAGTTGCTCCGTCCGCTCGCCCGCACGACGGCCGTGCCGAGATTTCGGATCGTCTCCCTCTGGGACCGCCCGGCCGCCTTCTTGATCTTCGCGACGATCGTGGCGCTGGAATGGCTGATCCGCAAGCAAGCCGGACTGTCGTAGCGGGGCGATTTTCAGGAAGCAGATCCTGTGATGTATTCCACTCCAGGCTGCTGGCGAAAAATGGGACGGGCACGGTGCTTCGCTTCGAGCCGGTCCCGTTTTCGCTCCGGCCGGCCTGGTGATGCCGTGCGCAATCCGACCGTGAACCGCTCCAGGGTCCTGAGTCAGAAGTCCGTTGACTGAAAACCGGATGCCACGGGTCGTCCCGGCCCGTGCCTCCCCATCCACGAAACTGCCGGCGACCATTACAGCCCGATCCTCGAACTCAGCATGTCCGTCACGGTGCTTCATCGGCCGCGCCAAGCTCCCAAACTCGCAGCAGTCCGTTGGCATGTCCGACCGCGAGACTGCGGCCATCGGGGGAAAACTCCATGGACTTGGCGGCCTTGCTGATCGACACCGCGCCTCGGGGGCGAGGTTCTTTCGCCCGATCTCCCGGGTTGGCTGGCGCGAAATCCAGGTGCGCGACGATTTTCCCGGTTCCGACGTCCACAACCTCCACCACGCCGTCACGGAAGCCTTTTGCCATCCGAAGGCCATCGGGTGAAAAGGCCTCGTCGTATTCAGGCCCAAAACTTGGCTTGGGGACTTCGCGCGCCAGCACGCCGTCGTTGACCGACCAGTAGCAGATGTTGCCGTTGAATTGCGTGACGAACGTGGCTCCTCCGTCCGTGAACGACAAGAAACCGGAGGTGCCGTCCGATTTCGCGGTGGTCGGCAGCTCAACCCCTCGGGTGACGTCGGCGAGAAAGACGTCGTGGCCTCCGTTCTCAATCATGACGAGCTTCGAGTTGTCGGGGGAGAGAACGATGCGCGACATTTGGCCGTTCTGAGTAAACGTGATCCGCTTGAGCTCCTTCGCGGTACTCGCGTCCATGATCCAGACCTCGCCCCGCTCCTTCTGGTGATTCTGCACGCCGATTGCGATGAACTGTTCGTCATTGGAGACGGTCAGGCAGGTCAGGCGCGAGCTCGGCAAGGCGAACGAGGGCGACGATTCCAGCGGCTTCGTTGCATTTTTTTTCCAGATCGCGAGGTTGGCGATGCCCGCGTAGGCGGCGTCGTGATGGAAGCTGTCGTGGAGCGAGTACAATTTGCCGGTCTTGATGCCCAGGTCCAGGAGGAATTGCCCGGTGGTGGTCAACCTGACTCTTCGATCCTTAGGTGGGAAGTAGGTCTCGGCATTCTCGGCCCCGTCGCGATACCTCCAGGCATGGACCGCGCCGTCGCGAAACTCTCCCCACGACCAGGCGAGCACCGCGCGGCCGTCGGCGGAAAAACGGACCCGGATTCCGGCGTTCTGAAATGACCTCTCGGGGAGCTGCGTCTCCCGGAACCGCGCGACGGGCGCCGCGGCCGCGGGGGTCGTCCACCGGAGATCAACACGGTTCCTTCCATCTACCTCCATGGATGTAACGAACATCTTGCCGTCCCGTGCCATCGCCATGGAAGGGAGGACCCGGGCTCGCTCGAGGACGAATTGCTCCTTCCGCAAGGATGGGACGTCGAGGAGATAGAACCCCCGGCCCGACTCGAAGAGGAAGGCATGCTTCCCGTCCGGCAGCCACGAAAACCTGGAACATCCGGGGAAATCGCCGACATTCTTCCCCGTGTCGACATCCAGGACCCGGGTGTGGAATTCCGTGTGGCTGGGCTCGGTGGTTATGGCCAGGAGGCGCTTGTCGAGCGAGATGGTCCCCTCATCGCCGCCATCCTGAAGGATCTTGAGGAGCTTCGCCTTCCGATTTTCGCGGTCGATCTCGAAGAGGTTCGTCTGGAGATTGTATCTCTGATATCGCCGTGCCGCGCAATAGGCTAGCATCGATCCGTCGGCCGAGAGCGTGAACACCCCGACTCGCAGGTCATTGCTCTTCCCCCCCTCGACGCTCGCCCGCAACTCGGTAACGACCCGCCCCGTGGCCGACTCGGCCACGACGACTCGGCCGGACGTATCGCACACGCCGTACACCGAGCCGTCCGAGGAGACGGCCAGCTTGCATCGCGGCCAGTACTCGTTTGCCCAGGGG
>CALKTZ010000029.1 GCA_937997355.1 uncultured Planctomycetales bacterium
GGTGGCGGCCCGGACGATCTTGATGACGTTGATCTTGTTGGCGCCGGCGGCCTCCAGGACGACGTCGAACTCGGTCTTGGGGGCGGCGGCCTCGGCCGGGGCGGCGGCGGAGGCGGCCGGGGCGGCGGCCACGGCGGCGGCGGCCGCCTTGATGCCGTGGACCTCTTCGAGGTAGTCGCCGAGCGACTTCGCCTCGAGGACGGTCAGCTTGACGATGGAGTCACCGAGGGTCTTGATGTGGTCGGCGAAGATGGTTTCGGTCGACATGGCGATCCGTTCCTTTTCTCGTTAATGATGATTGCGGGCGGGTGCGGCGTTCGCACCTCGCCACGGGGGAATTCCGTCGGTCTTGATTCGTCTGGGTCTCGCGGAGGGTGGCGACGATGCCGGCACAATCGGCCGTCGCGTCACGGGCCGGCCCACGAGGCCGGGGCATCCGCGGACCCCATCTCACGGGGTTGTTGCGATGGATTTCGTCCGGTTGGGGGGAAGAGGAGATCCCCCGCCGGATCAGGCAGAGGCTCCCGCTTCGCCCTCGGGTTCGGCCCCTCCTTCGGCGATGGTCTTGAGCTGGCCCAGGAGGCCGGAGCCCGGTGCGTTGGCCAGCGAGACGACCCGCTGCGCCGGGGCCAGGGCCATCGCGGCGACCCGGCCGATGAGGGCCTCACGGCTCGGAAGCTTGGTGATGTCCTCGACCTGCCCGGGGCCGACGACGATCCCGTCGACGGCGCCTCCCTTGATCTGCGGCTTCTTCAGCGCCTTGACCTGGTTCGAAAGCTCCTTGGCGAGCTCGGCGACCCCCGCGCCCCCCCAGGCGACCAGCGACGGCCCCTTGAGGTATTGCGAGAGCCCCTCGATCCCCAGGTCGGCGAACACGCGGCGGGCGATGGTGTTCTTCAGCGTCCGGATCCGAATCGACTTCTTCCGCAGGTCGGTGCGAAGCTTCCACTCGTCCTGCGCGTTGAGCCCGTTCAGATCGAGGATCAGCAGCGATCGACTGTCGTCGAGATCGCTCTTGAGCTGATCCATCATCATTTCCTTGACATACTTGCTCATGGCTTAAACTGCGCTCGGGGGATATTCGGTTGGTCGGTCTACGGGGGTTTCCGGGTCGGCGTTCTCCGTCGCCGGGGCCTCGCGAGCGATCGCGGGGCGGGACGGGCCGGCGGCCCATTGCGGTCCGGGCCGCTCGATCGAATCGCGTCACGCCGAGATCGGAATCCCGGGGCTCATGGTGGCCGACAGGGTGATCGTGCGGATGTACGTCCCCTTCGAGGAAGCCGGCTTGAGCAGCCGCAGCTGGCCCAGGAACGTGTTGATGTTGTCGATCAGCTCCTCGTCGGTGAAGCTGATCTTCCCGACGGGGGCCGCGACATTCCCCCCCTTGTCGTTGCGGAACTCGATCTTGCCCGCCTTGAACTCCGCCACGGCCGACGCGATGTCGGTCGTGACGGTGCCCGAGCGAGGCGAGGGCATCAGCCCGCGAGGGCCGAGCAGACGGCCCAGCGGACCCACGACGCCCATCATGTCGGGGGTCGCGAGCGCCACGTCGAAATCGAGGAACCCCTGCTTGATCTTGTCCGAGAGGTCGGCGGCGCCGACGATGTCCGCGCCGGCGGCCCTCGCCTTCTCCGCGTTCTCGCCCTGGGCGAAGACCGCGACCCGGACCGTCTTGCCGATCCCGTGCGGCAGCGCCACGCTCCCCCGGACGTTCTGATCGCTCTGGCGAGGATCGATCCCCAGGTGGGTCGAGACCTCGACGGTCTGGTTGAACTTCGTCGTGCCGAAGGACTTCAGCAACTTGACCGCCTCGGCCAACGGGACCGGCGACGTGATTTTGACCTTGTCGCGCAATGCGCGAAATCGCTTCGATTGTTTCGCCAAGCTCGCACTCCCTTTCTTGAGGAGGGCTGCCGCCATTTTCGGTTACCCGTCAGCCTGCCGTTCGGAAGGCCCTCGGCGGGCGGTCGCGCCGAAGACGGGTCATCTGCAAACTTTCAATTTTCCGCGAGGAGCGCTGTCTTCAGGGCGACACGGGCCGGGACGACCCGTGGCACCCTTCGCCGATCTTTGATGGGGATCAGTCGCTGACCTTGAAGCCCATGCTGCGGGCCGTGCCGGCGATGATCCGGCAGGCGTGGTCCACGTCCCGGGCGTTGAGGTCGTTCATCTTGGTCTCGGCGATCTTGCGGACCTGATCGGGGGTGACGGTGGCCACCACCTCCTTGCCCGGGTTCTTGGCGGCCGAGGCCACGCCGGCGGCCTGCTTCAAGAGGACCGCGGCGGGGGGGCTCTTGGTGATGAACTCGAACGAACGGTCGGAATAGATGGTGATCTCGATCGGGATGATCGTACCCTTCATATCCTTGGTTCGTTCGTTGAATTGCATCACGAACTGACCGATATTCACACCGTGCTGGCCGAGCGCCGGCCCGACCGGTGGGGCGGGGGTCGCCTGACCGCCGGGGCACTGGAGCTTCACTTTCGCCGTCATCACCTTGGCCATGGACGCTTACCCCACCTTGCTTGCGTTGATCGGGTCCGTGATTCCCGGCGACCGACCGTCCGAATTCCTGTTTCCTGCTTCGTTTTCGCCTGTCGTTTTCGGTTTCGTTGCCTCGCCGATCCGGCCCGGCGGGCGGGTTGCCGGAGATCGGCAACGATGGTCCCGGGCCGTTCCGTCGATCGGCCCGAGGCCGAGGATCGGTCAGATCCGCTCGACCTGCCAGTATTCGAGGTCGACCGGGGTCGGCCGGTTGAAGATGATGAGCATCACCTTGACCAGGCCGCGGCCTTCGATGACTTCCTCGACGGTCCCCTCGAAGTTCTCGAAGGGGCCGTCCTTGATCTTGACCCGGTCGCCTCGCTCGACGTCGATCCGGACGCGGGGCGCGGCGGCGGTGTCTTCCACCTTGGCGGTCTCCTGGCCGAGCATCTGGTTGACCTCGGTCTCGGTCATCTTGGTGGGGGTGCCGTGCGCCCCCACGAAGTCGCCGACCCCCGGGGTCTCGCGCACCAGGAACCAGGTCTTCTCGTTCAGCTCCATCTCGATCATGATGTAGCCGGGATAGGTCTTCCGCTCGACGATCCGCTTCTTGTTGTTGCGGATCTCGGTGATCTTCTCGGTCGGCACGACGATCCGGCCGAAGAACCGGTCGAGGGCGAGCATCTTGACCCGGCGGGCCAGGGCGTCTCGGATCGTGTCCTCGCGAGAGCTCTGCACCTTCAGGACGTACCAGACCAGCTCGGGCGGGGGATCGTCGTCGACGTCGGCCGCGGCGGGCTCGTCGTCAAGCTCGTCCGCATCCTCGTCCTCCTCGGGCTCGTCTTCCCGCGAGGAAGCCGCGACGGATTGGGAGCCGGGCGCGGGATGATGGCCGATCGAACCGCCGACGGGGGTCTGCTCGTCCACTTCCACCTCGGCGTCCGCATCCGGATGCGAGGACGCCGCGTGAACCTGGGACTCAGGCCCTTGCGATTCGGGAGTCGATTCGTCGAGCTCGTCGGTTGGATCACTCATGATGGAAGCTGACAACATTCTTTTCGAGAAACGGACAATCGGAAAACGGTTCGGGCTCGAACGGCCGAGTCGGGAACAACGAGGGGGACCGGGTGATCCGACGGGGCGACGCCCCGAGGGAGCCGGGTCCCCGAACCGGGCGGCTCAACCTTGCGACCCGAACCCTCCCCCTCCGCTGAACTGGAGCACGCCGATGAGCTTGAGGATCGCGAGCCAGAGCCAGTCCACCAGGAACAGGAAGACGGCCATCGCGACGACGGTCGTCAACACGACGGTGGTGGCGCGGTAGAGGTCGGCCTTGCTGGTCCACGAAACCTTGTTCATCTCGGCTTCGGTGGCGATCAGGAATTCCGCGAACGGCGGGAAATGGACGACGCGGAAGACCAGCCAGGCGAAGGCGACCGCGACGAGTGCCGGGATGCCCAGGCGGCGGGCCGGCGACTCGTCGATCAGGATCTCACTCAGACGCCACACCCCCGAGCCCACGATCAGGAGGAGGCCGATGGCCGTGTAGAGCCGGGCGTACCACCCCTGATTCGGCTTGTACAGATTGGCGCTCAGCAGGTTGGCGAAGAACTGGGTGAAGATCCCCTTCGGAGCGTTGCTCGGCTTCCCCTTCGCGGGCTTCGACGGCGGTTTCGTCGATGCCGATAGTTCGTCTTTCACTTTGCCCATGGCAACTGCCTCGTGTGGGGAAACGGGAGAAAACGCTCGGGTCGAATCGCGTCGAACGGACGACAAAAATTCGATCGGGCCGATTCGGCGGGCCGGGCCATCGGGGGCCGATCCCGCTCAGCTCAACTCAACCCCGGCGGGCCTGATCCTTCGCGCCGGGATCGATCTCGATCGAAATCATTCGCGAAACATTCACACGATTCGACTTCACAGGAATTCTTTTGAAAGTTCAAGAGCCGTACTTCAATGAGATTTCAGGTCGGAGGTCCGGGTCCCGCACTCCGCGTTGCCGGGACGAGACGAGGGCCGGAAATCGCGGCCGCCACGCGACGAATCAGGCCCGGTTCGGAGGTACCCGCCGGGAGGAACCGGCGATCCGATCGCGGGGGTCCTTCACGGGATTGAGCCCGGGCGAGCGTCGGTTGCGGAGCGAGGGGCCTGTCGCCGTCGATCAGCCGTTTGAAAAGCACGAGCGGAGGGAATCGAACCCCCAACCGCCGGTTTTGGAAACCGGTGCTCTACCAATTGAGCTACGCTCGTATCTTTCAAGGCCCGCGAGGGGCCAGGAAATCCAACGCGGCCGATCTATTGCGAATCCTAACCTCGAACGCCCGGGACTTACCCGAAATTGGAACCCGCTCGTCCCGATCCGGCTTTACCAGAATAGGACGCCCGGTCCCGCGAAACTCGCGTCGAGGCGCTCGGGGCATGGACCCCGAGCGGCCTCGAAGACCGATCATACCTCAATCTTACTTCTTTCGCGACTCCTTGTGAGGAGTGTGCTTCCGTTCTCGCCGGCAATATTTCTTGAGTTCGAGGCGATTGGCCCCGCGAGTTTCTTTTTGCACCCGGTAGTTGCGCTCGCCGCAACCGGTGCATTCCAGCCAAACATATTCACGCATCGGCCTATCCTCATCTACCTTGCACAAACTCGCCCGGGCGGCGTCCGAATGGGGCTCGCCGCCTCTGTCTTGCTCATCGAGGATCCATCAAGTCGTTGGGCCGGCTGGCTTTTCGGACTCGGCCGGGAAAGGCGATTCCTCAAAAAGCAAACCAACCCGAGCCCTTCGCGTCGAGCGCCGGAGCAACGAAACGGGGCAAAACGGCCGGCGCGACCGGGTGGCTTCGGGTGATCGGCTCGGAACAGTTCGCGGGGAAGGGGGGCCGGATCGATCGAGCCGATCTTGATTCGATTCCGAGGAGGGATCGAGGGGGTGTTGTCGTTTCTCACCGAGCCTCGATCCCGCTTCGGGATCGGAGAACAGTTCGATCGGGGGCCGTTTTCACCCGCGATTCCGAATCAAGCTCATTCCAGGATCTTGGTCACGACGCCGGCGCCGACGGTCTTGCCGCCTTCGCGGATGGCGAACCGGAGGCTGTCTTCCATGGCGATCGAGGTGTGGAGTTCGACCGTCATCTTGATGTTGTCGCCGGGCATGCACATCTCGGCCTCGCTGCCGTCTTCCGAGAGCAGGTTGAGGATGGAGCCGGTCACGTCGGTGGTCCGGATGTAGAACTGGGGCCGGTATCCCTTGAAGAACGGGGTATGGCGGCCCCCTTCTTCCTTGCTGAGCACGTAGACCTCGGCCTCGAACTTGGTGTGGGGGGTGATGGAGTTCGGCTTGCAGATGACCTGCCCGCGCTCCAGCTGGTTCTTTTCCACCCCTCGGAGGAGGACGCCGACGTTATCGCCGGCCAGCCCTTCGTCGAGGGTCTTCTGGAAGGCCTCGACGCCGGTGATCGTCGAGTTCAGCTTGTGGCCGAAGCCGATGATCTCGACGTTGTCGCCGACCTTGCAGCGGCCTCGCTCGACGCGGCCGGTGCCCACCGTACCGCGGCCCTTGATCGAGAAGACGTCCTCGATCGGCATCAGGAACGGTTTGTCGATTTCGCGGGCCGGCTCGGGGATGTATTCGTCCATCGCCTTGAGCAGATCCCAGATCGGCTTGGCGGCCTTCTCGTCGGCCGGGGTGTCGAGGGCCGGGCGGCTGCAGCCGCGGACGATCGGGATCTCGTCGCCGGGGAACTTGTAGTGCGAGAGCAGCTCGCGGAGCTCCAGCTCGACGAGTTCGAGCAGCTCTTCATCGTCGACGAGGTCGATCTTGTTGAGGAAGACGACGAGGGCGGGGACGCCGACCTGACGGGCCAGGAGGATGTGCTCTCGGGTCTGCGGCATGGGACCGTCGGCGGCCGACACCACCAGGATCGCGCCG
>CALKTZ010000030.1 GCA_937997355.1 uncultured Planctomycetales bacterium
CCAGCGGGCCGATAAGGTCGCGCAATATGTCGGCCTCAATTCCGGACAGCTCCTCCTCCAGTATGAAGGGATGAACCCGTCCGGTAGTTTCAAAGATAACGGTATGACCGCAGCCTTTACCCACGCACGCATGGTTGGGGCAAAGCGAGTCGCGTGCGCAAGCACCGGGAATACCTCGGCGGCGCTTGCCGTGTATTGCTCGGCAACCGAATTCGGCTTCAAAGCGATCATTTTCATCGGCTCGGGGAAGATCGCTTATGGGAAACTGGCTCAGGCTCTGGACCACGGAGCGTTGACAATCCAGATCGTCGGCGATTTCGACGATGCGATGCAGCGCGTCCGCGAAGTTGCCGATCAGCTCGGCATCTACCTCATGAATTCGGTCAATCCGTTTCGTCTGGAAGGCCAGAAGACGATCATGTACCGAATTCTGGAAGGCCTGGGCTGGGAGGTTCCCGATTGGATCGTCGTTCCGGGCGGAAATCTCGGCAATTCCAGCGCATTCGGAAAAGCCTTCATCGAGCTGAAGGAGCTCGGGCTCATCGATCGCGTGCCTCGCCTCGCGGTCATCAACGCTCAAGGCGCTCGCACCCTGGAAGAGTTGGTGGAACATCGGGCCATGAATTGGGGAGATGGCCTCCCGAACATGACGTTGATGCAGAATTATTATGAGGAACTTGATCGTGACGGGATCAAGGCTTCCACAATCGCCTCGGCCATCGAGATCAATCGTCCGGTTAATCTGAAAAAGTGTTTACGAGCCTTGAACTTCTGCAACGGGGTTGTTCGGCAGGTGAGCGAACAGGAGATCATGGACGCCAAGGCACGCGTGGGGGCAGGGGGGCTTGGCTGCGAGCCGGCGAGCGCGGCAAGTGTTGCCGGCGCCCGGAAGCTCCGGGAAGAGGGAGTGATCGCCCCGTCCGATCGCGTCGTCTGCATCCTGACCGGACATCAGCTCAAAGATCCGAACGCCACCGTGGCATATCATAGCGGCGATCAAGAGCTTTTCGAAAAAGTGCTCGGTGCCCGGGGAGTCCGCCGCGCGGGCTTTGCCAATCGTCCGGTCATCGTCGCGAACAAGCTCGATGACATCATTCGCACGATCGGGCTCTATTCGGAGAATTCCGATTCGGGAAACGATAGCCAAGTCTCCTGATTGCCATCATTGGGATGACCTCGCGAGTAGGCGGTCAAAAAAGAGGGGGTCCATCGGCAGCCTTTTTGGCAAAGGTTCGCGAATTTGCGGGTCGGAGGCTTGAACCGGTCGTCTGGAACGTGTAGACCTCGCTATTGCGGTTTTCGCTTCGTAATTTCGAAACCAACCGCTGCGAAATTCGATTCTTACAGCCCGAAGAATCAGCCCTTTCGGATTTGTGGTCGAGTCGAATGGTGTGAGTAACACGCGATCAGGCTGCGCTTCCACAGCACGCACCCTCACTCTGGGAATCGTCCAACGAGGCCAAGAATCTTCCAGGCTCGCTTCCGCCTGATCGTTGGGCTCTTGACGGTCATCTCGCTCTGCCAAATGACCGGACAGACAGGATTGTCTTATGCGGCAGAGCTCCCTGTCTATCAGGATATCGAATATCAGCCTTTCTCGGCCCAGGTTCGCCGCGTCGTCGATGCGCTCGATATGCTCGGTCAGCCGCTCGCGCCCGACGCTCGAATGAAGATCGAGCGGGCACTCGTCGCCACCGACCATGCTGCCGCGATCAAGAGCCTTCAGGAAGTCCTGGATCGATATTGCCTGGCGGGGGTGGAGATCAACCCCGAAAGTCGAGTGAAGGCCACTCAGGGCAAAGCTCCTCCTCACCTCACGCAGAACGGTTGGACGGTCTTCGTCCTCAAGGTTCGGAATGATGCCGGCATCACGGCCGAACTCGCGATCCAAAGTCCGAATGCCGCTCCGGTCTATGCAAGATCAACAAACGTCGCCGATCCGAAGCAGACGATCGACTCCAAGGACATCGTCCAGCGCTGGATGGACGTGGCCATGTTCAACGATCGCCCGCTCAATCGCGGCCTATCCGGTTTGAATTT
>CALKTZ010000031.1 GCA_937997355.1 uncultured Planctomycetales bacterium
AACAATGCCACGCGCACGAGGCCCAGCGTCAGCACCGCCAGCGAGCCGATTCCCCAGGCTCCGAACATCCCGAGCACCAGGCGATCGATCATCCTCGTCCGTCCCGGCTCTTCGTCGATCGACGCGATCTCGGCGTCCTCGACCTCGAAGGTCGAAAGGTCGACCGGCTCGATCATTTCGGCCTGGAAGTCGATTTCGGGCTCCGCAATTGCGGAGTCCGTGAACAAGGCCCCCTCGTCGAAGAGGGGCTCAAGCTCGATCACTCGCGAAGCCGGGTCGGCGGATCGGGGCACCGGCCAGGGGACCGGCAACGGCCAATGAACCAGCGGGGGCATGAGGATCCTGATCAGCACGATCATCCAGAGCGTGTGTAGAGAGGCCGGGCCGAGCCCGAGCCGCCTCGATCGCGTGCATCCCCAGGCGACGGCCGCGAGGATCGCCGCGATGATTGTCGTTTCCGCGCACCAGCCCAGCACCGAGGCGGGCAACCCTTCCAGGTCCGGAACCCAGATCTCCATCGGTGAACTCCCCCTGTCGAATCGCGTCCCGCGTCCTTGTTTTGTTTTCGATCGCTCACTTCGGCGGCTTCTTCGTCGACGCGTTCCGGGCCTCGTCGATCAGGCGGCGGAACCGATCCAGCTCCTCGGGGGTGAATCGATTTCCCTGCACCAAGGCGAGGACCAGCGGCATCGCGCTGCCGTCGCAGAGCTCATTGGCGGCATCGGCCAGCCGGCGTTCGAGCAGGTCGTCCCGCGACACGATCGCCCGGTAGAGATGCGGCACCTCGTCGGTCACGCCGACGACATACCCCTTCGTCGCCAGCCGCTGCAACAAGGTCGCCACGGTGGTATAGGCCCAGCTTCGCCCCTTCGTCTCCAGCGCGTCGCGCGTCGCGCGGACCGTCGAGCCCGCGCCCCCCTCCTCCCACAGAACCTTGAGGACCTCGCGCTCGGCATCGCTCAAACCCGGCTTGCTCTCCATCGAATTTCCCCTTCGTCGCCAGCCGCGCTTGCCGTTTCGGCCGGCTCGATCGCGGCTGATCTACACCTTGTAGTAGCAAGACTACTACGAGTTGTAGAAGGATGCAAGAGGAAAGGGGAAACGTTGCAAACGTTTCCTCGGGCCGGAGCGAAAACGGGACTGGCTCGACGCTGTCTCATTTTTCGCGAGCATGCGCGAACAGCCGAGATCGGGAGACCTTCGGTCGTGGGTTTCGGCGGGGTCGTGAGACCCGCGCCGAACGAAGGCGGGGCTGGTCCGGAGCGAAGTTGCGACGGGTTCAAACTCGTCCTAAGCTTGAGGGATGACCCGCATTTGATCTCGCCGCGATTTCCGAGGGGCACCGCGCATGGCGTCGATCTCGATTCGTTCGGAACCGTTGAGCCGAGGTGCCTGGAAGCTCCTGGCAATCGTCCTGATGAGCCTGGGCCATGCCCAGATCGCCTCGGCTCAAACGAAACCCGAGCCGGCGAAAGCTCGGGATGGGAACCGCCCGCTGGTGAAGCGTCCGGACGTTCAGAATGCGCCGGCCTCGTCGTTCGCCAAGGTGGTCGAGGCCCATTTCAACGAGTGGGACCTCAACCACAACGGCAGCCTGGAAGCGTCGGAGATCGACCAGTTGATGAATCGGGGCGAGATCCGGGGGGATGCCGCCGCGGCGCTCGCGACGATCAAGCGGCGCGAGCGGGTGATCCCGATCGCCGAGCGCGATCGCTACGCGGCCAGCGAGGGGCAGCTCACGGGCTCGATCGGAGACGCCGAGCCCATCGACCCCGAAGACCCCTCGCGGGGCGGGATGCGCATCGTCCCCTATGAGGGGGTGTTCCGCTCCAATCTCCGGAGCCTCGAAACGCTCAATCGCAAGCTCTTCGCCGGGGACGGCCCCAACTTCCAGTCGATGAGGCAAGGGCCGATCGGCGATTGTTATTTCTTCAGCATGGCCGGATACCTCGCCGCGCGCGAGCCCCGCAAGATTCGCCGGATGATCGTCCCTGAGGCGGACGGCGGCTACCTCGTCCAGTTCTTCGACGGCGAGCAGGTGCGCGTGCCCGCCCCCACCGAGGCCGAACTGCTGCTGAACAACTCCTCCAGCAGCCTCGGCGACGGCGTCTGGCTCGCGGTGCTGGAGAAGGCGCTCGGCGAGAAGATGCGTCTGGCCGGCATCCGGCCGATGTCTTCCGCCGAGGATACCGACGCGATGGCGTCGGGGGGGACCACCGGCCTGATCATTCAACTCTTCTCCGGAAACCACGACACCGAAATCCGGCTTCGCGAGGAGCGTTATCTCCGCGCCAGGCTCAATCTACTGCGACGGGTCTTGCCGCCGGTCCTCGCCAACGGCATGCTCGCCGGGGCCGAGATGGGCAAACAGCCGCCGGGTGGCTGGAAGAAGGTGCCGGGGCTCGGCTACGGCCACGCCTACGCGATCCTCGGCTACGATCCGGCGACCGCATCATGCTCTGGAACCCCTGGGGCGAAGATTTTCAGCCCAGGGGGCCCGAGGGGGCCGTGAACGGTTTCGCCACCCATCACGGCATCTTCCAGCTCTATCTCAAGGATTTCTATTACCTCTTCTCGACGGTCCACCTCGAAACGTTTTCAAGGGTCGTCCGCGACGATCGACTGCGAGGGCAACTGTTCCCTCCTTGAGCCATCCTCCAACCCGGCCCCCTCATTCATGAAGCGTGAGGATGAAGGCGATGAGGTCGGGCATTTCGACGGGGGAAATCGTCTTTTCGAAACCTTCGGGCATCAAGGACTTGCCGGTGCCGGCGATCTCGGCAATGTTGCGGCGGAGGATCGTCTGTTCGACCCCCTCGCGGCCGCGCAGGGTGACGCTCGAAGGCGTTTCCGACGCGATCAGGCCGGTGACGACCCGGCCGTCATCCGCCGCGACGGTATATTCGAGGAACTCGGGGGAGGTTTCTCGATTCGGGTCGAGGATGTGGACCAGGATTTCGTCGGCCGTCCGGCGGCGAAATCCGGCCAGGTTGGGGCCGACGGCATGCCCGCGTTCCCCCAGCTTGTGGCAGGCCAGGCACTCGCGGTCGAAGACGGCCCGCCCTTTCGCGGAATCGCCGGGGCGTTCAAGCGACGCCTTGTACCGGGCGATCGCCTCGCCGCGAGGCCCCGGCCGGTCGCCGAGCAATGCTTTGGCGATCTCCCGGATGGCCGGGTCTCGATCGTTGAGCAACAGGTTCCGCCACGTCGGCGGGATCTGACCGGCCGGGACAGTCCCCGCCTTCACCGCATCCAGCAGCGGGCCGATCCAGCTTCGACGCCCGAGCAAGAAGTTGATGGCCTCGGTGCGGCGGGCCGGGGCCTGGGTCTTCCAGGGGGCGAGGAGGATCGCGGCGACCTCGGGCCGATCGAAGCCCGCCAATGCCCGCAACGCCGCCTGTTGCACAATCGGCGGCTGCTGCGCATCGAGGAGCGCGGGGAGGGATGAAATCCCCTTCGCCTCGTCCCCCTGGCCGATCAGGTCAATCGCCCCCACGCGGCGATCGGGCGGGGCCGAGGCATCGGGCGCGATCGCCAGTGCCTGCGCGAACGCGCGGTCGAGCCAGGCCGAAGCCTCCGGGGATAGGGTCTTCCGGAGTCCGATCAGCCTGCGTCCCGATCGAGTCAGGCCATCCCCCAGCCCTTGCAATACTGCGAGCACCGAGTCGTCGGGATCGCCGGTTCGAGACAGGACACCCAGCAGCCGTTCGGCCTCACCCGGCTGCTTCCTCGCCCCCACCATCAATGATAGAGGTCGGAGAATCGCCAACCCGCTCGCGCCGGCCGCGAAACTTCGATCGTTCCAAAGTGATTCGAACAAGCCCACGGGATCGGCCGACGCCGAGCTGAGGACCGCCGCGCGGGTCCAGGGATCGGCCGCGTCGCGCCGGGCGATTGCGGCCAGGGCCCGCGTGGCATCGGCCCCTTGAAGCTCGCCGAGCGTGAGCGCGGCCTGGAACCGCACGCGTGGATCGTCGTCGCCGGACCGGCCGACCACGGCCGTCCGCAAATCCGCCGACTTCGCCAGCCGAGGCTCGGCCCGCAGGATCGCATGCTCCCGAAGATGAGGAGATTCATCCTTCAAGGCGTCGAGCAACTCGGCATCGGTCAGGGCGTCGAGCCCTTCCAGGGCGTAGAGCGCCAGCAATCGCGCCCTGGCCGACTTGCTCTCGCGGCGCAGCGCCTTGAGCGGAGAAATCGCGGCCGAATCGTGCCGCTCGAAGATCAGGCGATGTGCCGTCTCGGCGTGCCAGCCGTTGGGATGTTCGAGCAATTTGACGAGTTCCCCGGTATTCGCGCGGCTCAGTTGGGGCGTCGGGCGATGCTGAAAGTCGGGGGGCGTGAGCCGGTAGATTCGGCCCCGGTCCTCGCCGCTCCGCAGGTCGAGCTTCGCGCGGATGTCGTCGGGGATCGACCAGGGATGCTCGATCGTCTCCCGGTACATGTCGAGGAGGTGGAGCGTGCCGTCCGGGGCGTTCACGAAGTTGACGGGGCGGAACCAGGTGTCGGTCGAGGCGACGAATTCGACCCCCTCGTCGGCGCGCCGGGCGCGGAACGTGACGCCGTCGGGCTCGACGACCATCCGATGGATCAGGTTGTTGGCGACTTCCCCCAGGAACAGGTTTCCGCGGAACGAGGGGGGATAGGCATCGCCCCGGTAGAAGGTGATCCCGCTCGACGAGGTGAGGAAGCCCGCCCCCACCAGCTCGCTCCGGGCGATCGCCTTGCTGATCGAGGCCCAGCGACGGGCGCGGAACTCGCGCCAGGGCTCCGGGGGGCTGATCCGGAACAGTCGGATCGCATCGCCGGCCTCGGCCGCGTCGTGCAGGACGCGAGGGGTCGAGAGGTTGGGGTTCCTCGCCAGGTAGCGGGAGGGGAGCACCACATGCTGCGCGGGGTTGCGGATATCGCAGATGACCCGATTCCCCCAGTCGTCGAACGTGTTGCCGAAGCGGGCACCGCCTGAGATCACCTCGAACCGTTTCGAAGCCGGGTCGAAGCGGAAGTCGTTGCGGAGCAGGTTCACGCCCGGCGGGGTGTTGGCAGCCGTTTTCGAATTCGCATCACCATCATCAACGCGGCGGATCGTCCCCCCGTTGCTCGAACCGGCGCCGTAGATCTGGTGATCGAGCCCCCAGGCGAGGTTGTTCATGACCGCCTGGACGTTGAACTTGCGGAACCCGGTGAAGACCCTGGCGCGCTCGTCGGCCCGATGGTCGCCATCGTTGTCCTTGAAGTACCAGATGTCGGGCGTGGCGGCTATGAACACGCCCCCTTTCCAGCAGGCGATGCCGGTCGGCCAGGAGAGCTTGTCGGCGAAGATGTGGGATTCGTCGAACCGGCCGTCGCGATCGACGTCGATCAGGAGCCGGACTCGGCCGACGGGGGGATCACCCAGATTCTCGGCGAACGGTTTATCGTTCTTCGCCTCGACGTGGGGATAGTCGCTCATCTCGACCACGAAGAGGCGTCCGTCCTCATCATACGCGGCGGCCACCGGGTCCATCACGAGGGGCTCGACGGCGATCGGGTCGAGCTGAAATCCCCCCTGAATCCGGAACGACTTCGCCGCCTCGGCCGGCTCCAGCGGCTTTGCTCGCGGGAAATCCGGCGGATCGTCGAAGCCCGTCGCGCAGATCGCCAGGGCCACCAGGAGCCAATATTGGGGATAAAAATGAGGCACCGGCTATTCGTCCTCCTGATCTTCGTCATCCTTCAGGCCGAATTCCGTCGCCAGAATGGCCTCGATTTCGCGTGCGCCATGCAGCACGCGCACCACTTCGATGCCATCCGGGATGGGCCGGTAAAACACCAGGTATTTGGGGAAGCGGGAGACGGGAAAAAAACGGATGCCGGCCAGCACCGGATGGTCACAGTCGTAGAGCTTGCCCATGCCCGGCATGGATGCCAGGCGCCGGATGGTCGCTTCGGCCTGGGTGTTGAAACGACGGGCGACGGTAAGGCCGGCATTCAGCGCGTAATGGCGGAAGATCCGCACCAGGTCTTGCCGAGCCCCGAAACGCCGATAGATGATGCTCATGGCCGGATGGCATCGCGGGCGATCCCTTCCAGGGCCTCGCGTTCGATGGAATCCCAATCCTCGCGGGTCATCTCGACGGCCGGACCTTGCAGTCCTTCGACCAACTTTGCCTCCAGGGCATGCCTGGCCCGCCGCTTCTGGTCCTCGCGGATCAATGCGTGAAGGTATTCGCTGGCTGAGGCATAGCCATCGGCGGCCATTTGGGCCTCGACGAAGGCTTTCATGTCGTCGGGCAGGGAGATATTCATTGTGGTCATGAAGCGTCTCCTTCGCGTGATGGACCTTGTCATCCTAGCACGATTGTCAAAAGCTGCCAATCATACAACCGACCTGCTTTTTCTTGTAAAAATTCAACGATTTTAACGATTTTCCTCAAGAAACAGCCTTAAGGAGGCCGACCTTATCGAGGATAGGCCGAGATAGGATCTCGGCAACGCGTCACGTTCGCGTCGGCTCGTCTCGTTTCATCACATCGCGTCGAAGCAGGATTCCGTCCCGAGGGAGGTCAGGGAGGCATGGCCGGAGCCCGTTGCACACGCCCGGTCCCGATTCCCGCCGGCCGATTTTCGTTCGTCGCGCTGTTGCTGGGATTTTGTGCATTCGCCCCCGGCTGCGTGGGGCCGCCCAGCCTGAAGTTGACCCGCTTGCGCTATGACGAGGCGGTGCGCCAGACGAGCGAGCAGCAGTGGTTGCGCAACATCGTGCGGCTCCGCTACGGCGAGATGCCGACCTACCTCGACATCTCGGCGATCACCAGCCAGTTCGAGCTTTCGAGCAACGCCGGGATGACCGCCGGGCAGGAGCGGGATTCCCCCAACCGTTCCCTGTTCGGCCAGCTCGGCATGCAGTTCCGCGACGCGCCGACCCTCAGCTACACGCCGCGCCCCGAGACCGAGCTGACCCGCGCCGTCCTTGCCCCGGTCGGCATCACAGCGCTCGGCCTGATGGCCAATTCGGGATGGAACACCGAGAGCGTGGTGCGGCTGATCATGGCCGAGGCCAACGGCCTCTTCAACGCGCCCGGCGCCGACCAGTTGATCCCGGAAACCGTCCCGCTCGACGACTCGTTCGCCCGGATGGCCCACCTCACCAGCCGATCGCGCGGGGCGGGGGCCGCCTATCTCACCACGATCGACGATCCCCACGCCATCTCGGCGCCGATCGCCGCCGACCTCGTGGGGGGCTCCGACCTCGTCGCCGCCGCCGACAAGAAGATGACCTTCCGCAAGCCGAGTTCGACCGACGACCAGAACCTCGTCCTCACCAAGGATGACCAGGCCAACTTGCTGGTCGTCCGCGCCGATCATCAGGACGATCCCGAGGTCCGCGAGATCCGGGAATTGCTCCACCTGAACCCCCGGCAGAGCGAATACATCGTCCGCCGGGTCGACCGCTCCAC
>CALKTZ010000032.1 GCA_937997355.1 uncultured Planctomycetales bacterium
GTAGAGCGACGAGCCGAGCCCCCAGCCGAGCAACCCGCCGACCGCAACCCCGCTCAACATGCCGAGGCCGAAGCCCCCCAGGCCCGAGTTATAGCCGTAGCCGCCCCAGCCGCCGCCGTAGCGCGGGCCTCCCCAGTAGCCGTTGACCCAGTTGGAGTGATAGCCCCAGCCCGGACGATAGCCCGGCACCCTGCCGGGATAGCCGGGACCTCGGCCATATCCGCCGCCGTAACCCGGCCGGTTATAGGCCATGCGATTTACATTGACGTTATTCGTCACATTCCGCTGATTGACGATGTTGTTTCGATTGACATTGACGTTCGGCCTGGGTCCCGGGCCGGGCCGAGGCCCGTTGTTGACGTTCGGCCTGGGTCCCGGGTTCGGCCTGGGCCTGTTGTTGACATTCGGCCGTGGTCCGGCCCCGGCGTTTGGCCGAGGCCCTGGATTCGGCCTGGGTCCGGCCCCGGCGTTTGGCCGAGGCCCGGGATTCGGCCGTGGTCCGGCCCCGGCGTTGGGTCGAGGTCCTGGGTTCGGCCTGGGTGCCGGGTTCGGACGAGGGGCCGGCCGGGGAGCCGCGCGGGGCGCGCTGAACGAAGGGGCACGCGAGAAGCCCCCGCCGCCTCCGGGACGCCCACCGCCGCCTCGACCGCCCCCGCCGCCGCCTCGGCCGCCCCCGCCTCGACCCGCCGCGATGGCCAGCGGGGCACCGATCAACACGACCGTGACCGCGACGGCCAGCGGGGCGAGAAGCCGGGGTTTCCTGAGAATGCCGCTCATGGGAGAAGGTCCTTTGGATGGATCCTATCGCTGATGGACGCCGAATCCGGATCGAATTCGCCGGAGTGTTGAGCGTTGATTGAGATCGCTTGGCCGATCGGATCATGATCCGTCGATCGAGTTCGTTATTGCGTGGCGCGTTTGATCTTGGCCTCGCCCGGCGCGGGGGCGCTGCGCACCATGGCGAACAACGGGCTGTCGTCCTGCACCTCGCCGGAGATGGTCCGGTCCACCGCCTTCCAGGAGAGTTGATCGACGCCGTTGCGGGTGACGATCCGGGTATCGGAGGCGATCCGGCCGTCGTGGCGGACGCCGTTCATCTTGATCACCCACTCATTGTCGTTTCGACGGTTCCAGATCCCCTCGCCGAAGCTGCCGTCGGAGTCGAACTCCCACGAACGGATCTGCCGGGTGGAAGGATCCCAGCCGATGCGCTGAGTTCCCGTAAGGGGCGGGCGTCCCGGGACCTTGAGGCTGAAGGTGCGGATCAGGAAGTTGCGGTTGTCGGACCAGGCGAAGCTGCTGGTCATCACGACATCGGTCCCCTCTTCCACCCAATCGCCGATGAGCCACTCCAGCGGACGCAGGTGGACGTAGTTGGATGTGCCGTCATCCGCCGGATCGGTCGACCCGCTGCTGGCATGATCGCGGACGCTGGCCTGATACCAGGAACCTCCTCGCTTGACGTAGACGACCGTATAGCGGCTGGTCTCCACATCGGTGGCGGTTCCCTCGATCGCGGGTATTCTGGTGTTCGCGGTCCCTTCCTCGATCGCGGTGTCGGGGCCGAGGAACCGGATCGATTCGGGGGTCACCGCCATCACCTCGCCGGCCCGCTCGGTGAACGACCGCTTGAAGAGCGCGGCGATCGCGGCGCGCCCTTCGGTCAATCGTCCGGCCTCGTCGATGATCCGGGCGTTCTCGGTGAAGGTGTTCGCGGCGCCCTCGGCATCCCCGGCATTGTAGGCCTGGGTGAACGTCGCGGTGAGCGCCTTGAGGGCAGTGACGTCGTCGGGACGCTCCGTCGCCAGGACGATCGCGCCGGCCGCCGGGATCTCCGAGGCCGGGGGGGTGATGTTCGAGGCGTTGATGGGCTGCGAAGAGACCCCGGGCGGAACCTGGAACGCCAGGACCAGCCCCGCGCTCGATGCCAGCGCGAGGATTCCCGCCGCCGCGAGATAGGCCCCGGCCTTTTTGCGTGAAGATTTTTCGTGTTTCCTCATGGATTCGAAACTCCCGGACCCCATTTCGGTCGCCGGATCAGCCACTTCCCGGCGATTGGATGATCGTCCTAACCCGAAGGGACACAACGACTCATCATTTCGAGCGGGATGCAAATTCGCGCAATCCACCAGATCCGAATTCGATCGACCGCCGTATTCAACGAATAGCACATTGAATGCCAAGGATCACGGACTTCGAAATCGTTGGGAAAGAATTTCTTGATTTCACCGGGGCGCGGTCGTCCGTTTTCTCGTTCGGCGAGGACTCGGAAGGCCCGCGATGAACGGAAATTTTCGGGAAAAAAGGGCGGTCGACGGCGGTTTCGGGCGATCTCGGAAATCCCTCGTGCGCGCAAGGTCCTGCGTCACGGTCCCTAACGCGGCTTAAGAAATTCAGCCGATTTTCCGGGAAAAGATACTCGGAACTGCACTGGCCGTGACGGGGGGCGCCGCGTAGAATAATGACGCAGGTTGACGTTCAGACATGCGGTCCATACAGATGGCTAATCGTTTTGATTTTTGAGCGGAAGCTGGCGAGGGAAGGCCGAGTGAATCAGGTTCGAAGATTCCACGAACGGCGGGACGGGAGTTCGGGGCCAAGATTGATTGGCTTCTGCTGCCTGACCGCGCTTTTCTGGGTCTCCGGCCTCATTCAGCAGGTCCAGTCGGCCGGCTCGCCGAATCCCCTGTTGCAGGCTTGCCGTCAGGCGGACGCTCCCCCGGCATCCCTGCCCGGCGGGACCGATTCGGCGAAGTCGTCGCCGCTGGCCGAGGAAGAAACCTCCGTCAACCGGACGTTGAGCAATCTCGACGATATCCTCTCGGTCCGCCCTTCTCGGGCGGGCAAAAACCTGCGGCCTCGGCTGCTCGACATCCTGCCGCGTCGGATGGGAGAAGCCCTGGCCGGTGCCCGTCGCACGTTCCAGCCGGAACATACCAACTCCTCGCCCCGAGCATCCGGGCGCGCCCTGCGCCATCGGCTCCAGTCGCAAACCTGCTGAGAGCCCCTTCCTCCATGTGCCGGCCCCCCGAGGGGGGGCATGTTGTCATGGTTTTCTCGGGCATCTCATGAGGATGCGCGGGATGAGGCCGACGAAATTGGGGATGTGCTCGGCGGCGGCGTTGTGCCCCGTGTCGGACGCCCGTCTCGCGATCTTCGCACGCCCGCCTCATGAAACCGCCGCCGCCGGATCATCGAGCCTCGTGCTCGATGTCGACGGCGAGATTGCCCCCTGACTCCCCCGGTCAGGGCTGATCGTGCGTGCGTGTGTCTCAGCAGTTTCGTCTCGGCCACGGGTCAGGCCGCTTCGATGAGGCTCGGACGCCTGGTCCCCGCCCGAGCCTTCCGGGCTCTCGAAGCTCCGGGGCCGCGGTGTCCACGGTTCTCAATTTAAAATATCGATATTATTTAGTTTCATTCTTTCTATTGAAAGGTGTTCATTGATGAACGGTTCTCTCGATCATGGGGCGGTGGCGGGGCCAGGTAACGGACGGCCGAATCCCGGTGGCAAGGGCTGGGAATTCGACGGCCCCCTCCCCGGCCGGCCTGGAGATTTCTCGCCGTCGGGCGTGATGCGCGACATGGCGGCGGGGCTGGTGGTCTTCCTCGTGGCGGTGCCGCTGTGCCTCGGCGTGGCGTTGGCGTCGGGCGTCCCCCTGTTCGCGGGGCTGGCGGCGGGGATCATCGGCGGCATCCTGGTGGGGATGATCAGCGGCTCGCAGACCAGCGTCAGCGGTCCCGACGCGGGCCTGACGGTGCTCGTGGCGACCCAGATCGCCACCCTGGGATCATTCCAGGCGTTCCTCCTGGCCCTGGTGCTGGCGGGCGTGCTCCAGATCGTCCTGGGTTTCATCCGTGCCGGTTCCCTCTCGGCGTTCTTCCCCTCCAGCGTGATCAAGGGGCTCCTGGTCGCCATCGGCGTGATCCTGGTGCTGAAGCAGATCCCCCACGTGCTGGGCCATGACTCCGACCCGGAGGGGGAGATGGAGTTCGTGCAGCCCGACCACGAGACGACCTTCTCCGAGCTCGGCAGGCTGATCGGAGACATTCATCCCGGCGCGGCGACGATCGGCCTGGCGTCGATCGCGTTGCTGATGCTCTGGGGCCGCTGGAAGCCGCTCAAGCGGTCGGGCATCCCCGGCTCCCTGGTCGTGGCGTTGCTGGGCGTCGGCCTCGGCGAGCTGTTCCGTCGGATCGGCGGGCAGTGGGCGATCGGGGCGAGCCACCTGGTGCAAGTCCCGATCGTCGAAGGGGGCGGATACCTCCAGCTCTTGCAGCATCCGGATCTCTCGCAGTGGTCGAACCCGGCGATCTATTCCGCCGCCCTGACGATCGCGGCGGTGGCCTCGCTCGTCACGCTGCTGAACCTGGAGGCGGTCGACAAGATGGATCCCCAGCAGCGGAGCTCCCCCCCCAACCGGGAGCTGGTGGCGCAGGGGATCGGCAACATGGTCGCTGGGTTGGTCGGGGGCCTGCCGGTCACGTCGATGGTCGTCCGCAGCTCCGTCAATGTCGAGGCCGGCGCCAAGACCAAGCTGGCGAGCATCACCCACGGCGTCCTGCTGCTGGGGAGCGTCGTGCTCCTGCCCGCCTGGCTGAACATGATCCCGCTCTCCTGCCTCGCGGCGATCCTGTTCGTCACGGGAGTGAAGCTCGCCAGCCCGTCGGTCATCAAATCGATCTGGGATGAGGGACGCTATCAGTTCCTGCCGTTCATCGCGACCGTGGTGGCCATCGTCCTGACCGATCTGTTGATGGGGATCTTGATCGGGTTGGGGGTGAGCATCGCGTTCATCCTGAGGAGCAACGTCCGACGCCCGATCCGTCGGGTCGTCGAGCGGCATCTGGGCGGGAACGTCCTGCGCCTGGAGTTCGCGAACCAGGTCAGCTTCCTGAACCGCGCCGCCCTGGCCAAGACTCTCGACGAGGTGCCGCCCGGGGGGCAGGTCTTGCTGGACGCCCACCATACCGACTACATCGACCCGGACGTGCTCGCACTGATCCGGGACTTCAAGGAGCAGACGGCACCGGCCCGAGGGGTCGGGGTGAGCTTGCGCGGGTTCCGCAGCGAGTACATGTTCCGTGATGAAACGTTGTATCTCGATTACGCCACCCGCGAGCTGCAGAGCGCGGTGACCCCCCAGCAAGTGCTGGAGCTGCTCGAGCAGGGGCACCAGCGGTTCCGCTCGAACCGTCGCCTGTCCCGCGACTTCGGCCGCCTGGTCAACTCGACGGCCGGCGGGCAGCACCCGCTGGCGGTGGTCCTGAGTTGCATCGACTCCCGGACCCCCGCCGAATTGGTCTTCGACATGGGCCTGGGGGACATCTTCAGCGTCCGGGTCGCCGGGAACGTCACGAGCGACGACGTGATCGGGAGCGTGGAATACGGCAGCCTCGTGGCCGGGGCGAAGCTGATCGTCGTCCTGGGACACACCCGCTGCGGGGCCGTGACGGCGGCCGTCAACCTCAAGGACTCGGCCGAGGGTCCGGAGGAAGCGACGGGATGTCAGTATCTCGGGCACATCGTCGATGAGATCCAACAGTCGATCCGCCCGATTGGAACTCGCGACGAACCGGCCTCGTCGCCCACTGAAAAGGAGGCGATCGTTG
This sequence comes from uncultured Planctomycetales bacterium, assembly GCA_937997355.1. GTDB lineage: Bacteria > Planctomycetota > Planctomycetia > Isosphaerales > Isosphaeraceae > CALKTZ01. The sequence goes on from CALKTZ010000032.1 coordinate 5,611, forward strand.
ATGCCGTGGCCCGGCGCAACGTGGAACGGGTCGTCGAGATGCTCCCCCGCCAAAGCCTGCCCCTGGCCGCGGCCCTCCGGGATGGGAAGGTCGGCATCGTCGGCGCGATGTACGATGTCGTCACGGGTGACCTCGAATTCCTCCCGGCCATGAAACCCGAAGACGCCCGCAGCTCCGTCCTGGTCTGAGCGATCAGAACTCAGGCGGCGCCGATCGATGATTGATGCGTGCCCCCGACCCGCCCTTCCCGGGAACGAGTCGGGGGCACGTTCGGTTGATTGGTTTCGACGTTGGAAATCTGGGATCGGGAGGGGCAACCTTTGTGAAGTGTAAAGCACGGAGGCGTGTCTAATAATTGTTGGAGAAATGCACGAAATACGTTATATTCCGGTGTGCGAGCGATTTGCCAGGCGGACGGATTGGGGCGATCAGGATGCGTGTCGTGACCACCAGTCTGAGGATGATGCTGTTCCTTGTCGCGAATGCTCTCCCGGGAGCATGGGCGTTCGGGGCCAGTCCCTCGGCCCCTTCGGCGTCGGTCGGGGCGGTCACGTTCGAGCGTGACATCGAGCCGATTTTGACCCGGGCGGGCTGCAACGCCGGGGCCTGCCACGGCAAGGCGAGCGGGCAGAACGGCTTCAAGCTCTCGCTCCTCGGCTTCGACCCGGCGTTCGACCACACGGCGATCGTGCGAGAGGCGGGGGGACGCCGCGTCCTCCGGGCGATCCCCGAGCAGAGCCTGCTCTTGCAGAAGGCCGCGGCCGAGGTGCCGCACGGCGGTGGACGCCGCATCGATCCCTCCGGGCCCTTTTACGACATCCTCCGCCGCTGGATCGTCGCCGGCTTTCCGCACGATCCCCCCGACGCGCCGAAGCTCGATCGCGTGATCGTCGAGCCGACCGAGCGCCGGATCAAGGCCGAGGAGTCATTCAAGCTGCGCGTGACCGCCAGGTATTCCGACGGCTCGACCCGCGACGTGACCCATCTGGCCGCGTTCGGCTCCAGCGAATCGACCCTCGTGGGGGTCGACGCCGACGGCCGGGTGAAGGGGGGCAAGCTCGCCGGCGAGGCGACCATCTCGGCGCGTTACGAGGGGCAGTTCGCCAATTGCGACGTCTCGATCCCCCTCCCCGGCGAGGTCCCCGCGAGCCTGTATGCCGCGCTCCCCCGATCCAACTTCATCGACGATCTCGTCTGGACCAAGCTCAAGAAGCTGGGGCTCACGCCGTCCGGGCCGGCGCGCGATTCCACGTTCTTGCGGCGTGCCTACCTCGACGTCATCGGCCGGTTGCCGACCCCCGACGAGGCCCGCGAATTCCTCGGCGATCCGGCGGCCGACAGGCGAGCCCGGCTGGTCGACCGCCTCCTCGATCGCCCCGAGTATGCCGACCACTGGGCGAACAAGTGGATGGACCTCCTGCGGCCGAACCCCTACCGCGTGGGCATCAAGGCGGTCTTCAACCTCGACGGCTGGATTCGCGACGCGTTCCGCAGGAATCTGCCGTACGACCAGTTCGTCCGCGAGATCGTCACCGCGAACGGCAGCACGTTCGACCAGAGTCCGTCCACGATCTTCCGGGATCGCCGCGAGCCGATCGAGATCGCGCCGGTGATCAGCCAGTTGTTCCTGGGCATCCGGCTCGATTGCGCCAAGTGCCATCATCACCCGTTCGAGTCGTGGGGTCAGGAACAGTTCTACGAGTTCGCGGCCTATTTTGCGCGGGTGGGCCGCAAGGGGACGGGGCTCTCGCCGCCGATCTCGGGCAGCGAGGAAATCGTCTTCACGGCGAAATCGGGATCGGTCGAGCATCCGCTGACGGGCAAGGTCCTCCCCCCGAAGCCGCTCTTCGGCTCGGCCCCGGCGGACGACGACCCCGATGCCGATCCCCGAGAAACTCTCGCGCGCTGGATGACCGCCCCCGAGAATCGCTACTTCCCCAAGGTGATGGCCAACCGCGTCTGGGCCGACCTGATGGGACGCGGGATCGTCGACCCGGTGGACGACATCCGCGCGACCAACCCGCCGAGCAACGGCCCCCTCCTGGAAGCCCTCGCCGACGAGTTCCGCACCCACGGCTACGACCTGAAGCACCTGATCCGCACGATCATGAATTCGACGGTCTACGGCCTCGGCTCCGAGCCGAACGACCGGAACATCGCGGACACGCGGAATTTCTCCCGCTATTATCGCCAGCGGTTGCGGGCCGAGATCCTCCTCGACGCGGTGAGCGACGTGACCGACATCCCCGACGTCTTCGACGCCGCCCCCCCGCGCAGCCGGGCCTCGACCATCTGGACCAACCGGGTCCCCTCGCTCTTCCTCGATACGTTCGGTCGCCCCGACCCGAACCAGGACCCCCCCTGCGAGCGGACCAGCGACACGGCGGTCGTTCAGGCATTGCACCTGATGAACTCCCCCGGCGTCCACGGTAAGCTCTCGTCCGACGAAGGGCGCGTCGCCACGCTCGCGAGCGGGAAACTCACGCCGCGGGCGCTCGTCGACGAGCTGTTTTTGCTGGCCTATAGCCGGCATCCCACCGATGAAGAGAGTAGGGTCGGCGAGTCCCTCTTCGCCGATCCCAGGCTCGGCCGCCGAGGGGCGATCGAAGACCTCCTCTGGGCCCTGCTGAACTCCCCCGAATTCGTATTCAAGGATTGACCCTCCTCCGGACACCCACCCCGAAATCTCCCCGCCCCCGCGGATAGCGAACAAAGGCAAGAGCGATGGCAATCTTCCAGAACTGCGAACGGACCACCCGGCGCGACTGTCTCCGCCTCGGCACCCTGATCGGCGGCGGGCTGGTCGATGCGCTCCGGCTCCGGGGCGAGGCGGCAATCGCCAGCGCAAAGCCGACGAGCTGCATCCTGATCTGGATGGACGGCGGCCCCAGCCACTACGAGACGTTCGACCCCAAGCCGGGCGCCCCCGCCGAGATCCGGGGGAAGTTCAAGCCGATCGCCACCAAGGTCCCCGGCATCCAGTTCTCCGAGCAGATGACGAAACTGGCGTCGATCGCCGACAAGCTCGCGATCGTCCGGTCGATCCGCCACGATCAGGGGAATCACGGCGCGGGCAATCACTACATGGTCACCGGCGCGCCGCCGCGCATCCCGGTCGGCTGCGGGGCGTTCGTGAGCTTCCACCCGAGCATGGGGGCGGTGACGGCCCACGAGCGAGGGGCCACCGGCGGGCTCCCCCCCTATTTCTCGATCCCCAGCATGCTCCGCTCCGGTGGGCCGAACTTCCTGGGGGCGAAGTGCGCCCCGTTCATCGTCCCGGATGATCCCAATTCGGCGAGTTTCCGCGTCCGCGACGTCGCCCCGCCCCGGGAGATTACCGAGCCCCGCGTCGAGGACCGCCGGAGCCTCCGCGATCGGCTCGACCACTTCAAGCGGTTCGCCGAGAAGGAAGCGGGAGACCCCGCCCTGGCGCTCGACGACTACTACGGCCAGGGCTATGAGCTGATGGCCTCGCGCCCCGCCCAGCGCGCCTTCGACATCACCCGCGAAGACCCCCGCACCCGCGACCGCTACGGCCGCAATTCGTTCGGCCAGCGCTGCCTGCTGGCGAGGCGGCTCGTCGAGGCCGGGGTGCCGTTCGTGACGCTCAACCAGGGGGGGTGGGACCACCACGTCTCCCTGTTCGACTCCTTCGAGAAGAAGGTCCCGGCCTTCGAATCGTCGATCGCCGCGCTCATCCAGGACCTCGACCAGCGCGGGATGCTCGACTCCACGCTGGTCATCGCCCTCGGGGAATTCGGCCGCACGCCGAAGATCAACAAGGACGCCGGGCGCGACCACTGGTCGAACGCGATGTCGGTGATGGTGGCCGGCTGCGGCACGCCGGGGGGGCAGGTCATCGGCGCCACCGATCCCCGAGGCTACGCCGCCAGCGAGCGGGTCCTCTCCCCCGAAAACTTCGTCGCCACCGTCTACACCAAGCTCGGGATCGACCCCGGCAAGATCCTCCACACCCCCAGCGGCCGGCCCACCTACCTGGTCACCGACCCGACCCCAATTCGGGAATTGATGGGATGAATCGGTTAGCCGGGACGGAAGCGAATGCATGCCAGTGCTGGACCGAAGGCCGGAGCGAAAATAGGGACTGGCTCGAAGCGGAGC
>CALKTZ010000033.1 GCA_937997355.1 uncultured Planctomycetales bacterium
CCTGCGGCCGGGCGTTTCGGCGGGGTCGTCCGGTGGCACGCGCCGAACGAAACACGGCCCACTCGATCCAAATGCAAGCCGCTCTATGGGAATGACACGGGAGGGGATAGGTGGGAAGGAAACTACCCGGCCAGGATTCGAACCTGGAAAAACAGGACCAAAACCTGTTGTGATACCGTTTCACCACCGGGTAATCGTGAGTCGATTGTAGCGGGCCGGGGCTCTCTCGCAAAGACGAACTCCGAGAGAAGAGTCGTTTTCGTGCCCGAATCGATCGAAATTCGGCGTTTCGGCGGCCATCGGATCAACCGGCGAAGGAGATTCCGTCCTGGCTCCGCAGGACCTTGTACGCCAGATTTTCGAGCTGGACGCTGAGATCGACGGCCATGATGTTGACCGTCGGGGGCACGATGATCGGGATCGGGGCGAAGTTCAAGATCCCCAGAATCCCGCTCGCCACTAACTGATCCGCGACATGTTGCGCGGGTTCGGCCGGGACGCAAAGAATCGCCAGGCTGATCTTCCTGGCGAGGATCACTTTTCGGAGCGAGTCGAGCGGCTCCACGATCAGGCCGTCGTGCTTCTGGCCGATCTTCCGCGTGTCGTTATCGAACAGTGCCGCGATCTGAAACCCCCGGGACCGGAAGCCCCGGTAGCGGAGCAACGCCCTGCCGAGATTGCCGACTCCCACGAGGGCCAGGGGCCAATCCCGGTCGATCCCGATGACCTTGCGCAGCGATGCGATCAGGTCGTCGATCTGGTAGCCGATCCCGGGATGTCCGAACTGCCCGAAGAAGGCCAGATCCTTGCGCACCTGGGCGTTCTTGATCGACAGGGGCTCGCCGAGCTGGTTGCTCGATACGGTCTTCAGGCCCTGCCGATGGAACGATTCGAGCTGCCTGAGATAGAGGCTGAGCCGCCCGACGACCGCCTTCGGGGCCAGCTTCTCTCCTTCAGCCTTTCGGCGCGGGATGCTCACGAAGTGGGTCTCCCGAGAAGATCGAGTCGCATCAGGCAATATCCATGCGCTCACGCACAGCCCGACTTTAACGTGCGAAGCCCGGCCCGGTCAAGGGTTTCCGGCGATCCTCACGGGCCGTCGGCCCCCGAAATCATGCGGCTTATGTCGCTTCCAGGAGCCGTCGGGCCCGCTCCCGCCACGAACCTGGAGATCGACGGCAACCTGGCGATACTCCGCCCCTTCGAGGCGGGTCGCCATGCGCATCAGGTCGTTCCCGATCCCGCGAATCGGTGTATAAGGATGGTCCCCCCCGTCGAGGATCGGTGCCAGATAGACCTCGACCGCGTCGACCTCGCCGGCATCGAAGAAGGCGCCGAGCACCCGCCCTCCCCCTTCCACGAGGAGGTTGGTCATCCCCCGGGAACCGAGGACGTCGAGCAACCGAGCCGGGGAAACCCGGCCCGACCGCTCGGCATCG
>CALKTZ010000034.1 GCA_937997355.1 uncultured Planctomycetales bacterium
AGGCAGCGTGGGCATGGGGTCAGAGCGAATTGACGGCCGGTTCATTGTCGAATTGGTCGGATCGTCATCGTGTGATTTGCGAAGGAAGGTCTTCCATGAAAGAATCCCGAAATTCGAGGCCATCCGCGGTTCGCGGCGGCTTCACGCTGATCGAGCTCCTGGTGGTGATCGCCATCATCGCGGTCCTGATCGCACTTTTACTCCCGGCGGTGCAGTCGGCGCGCGAGGCGGCCCGCCGCATCCAATGCACCAACAACCTCAAGCAGATCGGATTGGCCTTCGCCAATTACGAAAGCGCGTACACGATCTTCCCGTTGGGCGCGATGACGGGCGGGAAATCGCCGTCGGTTTCGGGTTGGGGTGCCGATTCCAGTAACAACAACGGCGTGAGCTGGGTTGGGCTGATCATGCCCTTCCTCGAGCAGAATACGGTTTTCAGCGCCATCAACTTCAATCTCTCGATAGCAGGCGGTAATTCCGCCGCCACTGCCCACTTCGCCACCGCCTGGTACACGAGACTCGGTGTCATGTCCTGTCCGTCCGACGGCGATCAGCAGGGCTTCCGTAACGTAGGATCGGGCAACGGCAACGGGCAAGATATCAATAATGGTGCCCCTGTCCCTCCGGGTGGAGGCATGCAAATGATCCCGGTCTCCAATTATGGCGTCAGCTTCGGCGACAACTATTGCTGGGGCGCGTTGCCAGGGGGACCTTACCCAACTGAGACGCCCCCCTCAATCGCTCTGAGTGCGACCAACCCACCCCCCAGTGGCGTACGGATCGGTTGGCCCGGCTATCAGGGCACCTACGCCGATATCAACGCGAACTCACCGCCCGTAGGCGCCCCCGGCGCCCTCCGCGGCATGTTCGACGTCAACGACGGCCAATCCGTGACGATCGCGGCTGTTACCGACGGCACCAGCAACACCATCGCCGCGGGTGAGTGCCTCCCCGCCGAACGCGCGGATAACTCCTTGTGGACTTGGAATAATGGGGGCTATGGCACCACGATCCCGATCAACACCAAGTCCAATCAGAGCTGCTCCCTCCCCGGCAATGGGTGGAATACGTCGAATTTTGCCTCGCGGTGCGGCTATGTGAATACAGCCTTCAAGAGCAAGCACCCGGGTGGTGCCAATTTCGTCTTCGTCGACGGATCGGTCCACTTCCTCAAGTCGACGATCAGCATGCCCGCTTACTGTGCCCTGGGCAGCCGCGCCGGCGGCGAGGTCCTCAGCGCCGACTCGCTCTAATCCGCGATGTTCGTCGTCTTCCGTTGACCGTCGCGGAGTTCGGCCCTCGAATCAGGGGGGCTCGGACTCCGCGATTGTTTCCGATCGATCCTCAGGTCCAGCGTCCCAGGATGCCCATCCCCATGTTCTCACTTAATACATTCACTCGCCGTCCGTTTGTCATTCTCGCCGCTTGCGGGGCCTTGATCCTCCCTTCATGTAGCAGCGAAGAGGATATCTTCGGCACGCGGTATCCCGTCTCCGGCACGGTCACTTATAACGATCAGCCCGTTTCGAGAGGGATGGTCAACCTGACCCCCGATGGCAAAGGGGTCGGTGCTTCAGGGGCCATCCAGGATGGATCTTATACGCTCTCGACGGGGGGCGATAAGGATGGTGCATTGCCCGGCAAATACAAGGTCACCTTCACGGCGAT
>CALKTZ010000035.1 GCA_937997355.1 uncultured Planctomycetales bacterium
CGACGCCGCCGGCTCCGAGTGCGTTGCTCACGACGACGCAGGCCACACCAATTGCGAGGCGATGTGCCACGATGATCGGCTCCTTAGATTTGTTCCGGGAACGCTCGCCGGAAGCGCGGTCCTCTCTTCAATCCCGCATGAGGAGCATGGAACATATTTCGAAAGTTGACAAACCATCAGCTGAAGAAAAACGACGAAATTCATCGCCACGAAGCCCCTTTCCTCGCATGGCTTCCCGGGAGATCGTCACCGCGAGTTGCAGCGGAGAAGCTCACGTCTTAGATTCCGGAATAACATCACATCCAGGCGATTTTCCAGGGCGAAGGATGACCGGATGAGCATGAAAATGGAGACGGAGATCGGCCGCCGGATCGCCGGCCTACGCAAGCCTCGTCCGGAAGCCTGGACGCGGGTCGGCGAAATCAGGCGGATCATGCGGGAGGTCGAAACGCCCGCGTTCGTGATCGACGAAAGAATCCTCTCGGAATCGGCACGTCTCGGCTCGCAACTGGCCCAGGATCTGGGTTTTCAGCTCCTCTACGCCCTCAAGCCACTCCCGCTTGCCTCGGTCCTTGAACGCCTCGCCCCTGATCTCGACGGTTTCTCCGCCAGTTCCACATTCGAAGCGAAACTCGCGCGATCGATCCTGAAGAGAGAGAGGCCGAGCGGCGGCTCAATTCACGTCACAAGCCCCGGCATCTGCGACCACGACATCGACGAGCTAGGTTCTCTCTGCGACCATGTGGCCTTCAACTCGCTCTCCCAATTGCAACGGCTTGCGCCCCGTCTCCTCCGGAAGGACCAAGTTGGCCTGAGGGTCAATCCGCAGCTCTCGCTTGTAGAGGACGAACGATATAATCCCTGCCGACTTCATTCCAAGCTGGGAGCACCTCTCAACGAAGTGCGGGCCAGGCTGGCCCGGGACCCGGGTCCTCTCAACGGTGTGCGCGGGCTGCTGATCCACACCAATTGCGATTCGTCGGATTATTCCCCCCTCCTCCGCACCGTCCAGCATCTGGAGGAAACGATAGGAGGCTGGCTCGGCCAGCTCAAATGGATCAACCTCGGAGGAGGCTACCTCTTCGAGCCCGATCAAGACACCTCCGATCTTGCCGAGGCCGTGGCTCGGCTCCGCGATGGCCATGGCCTGACGGTCTTCCTGGAACCCGGGGCGGCGTTCGTGCGATCCGCGGGGTCCCTCGTCGCCGAGGTGATCGACCTGTTCCGATCCGACAAGAAGCGCGTGGCCGTGCTCAACACGACGGTCAACCATTTCCCCGAGGCATTCGAGTATCAATTCGAGCCCGATGTGCTCGGCCATGACGACGATGCCGAACACGAATACCTCCTGGCCGGCTGCTCCTGCCTGGCCGGCGACATCCTCGGGGAATACGGCTTCGAAGAACCCCTTCGAATCGGCTCGCGCGTGGTGCTGCCGGATCTCGGCGCCTATTCGTTCGTCAAGTCGCACATGTTCAATGGAATCAACCTCCCCTCGGTGTACACCGTCGGGGAGGACGGCACCCCGATCCTCCGCAGGCGTTTCACCTACCAGGATTTCCTCTCTCGATTTGGGGACTCGCACGATGCGGCTATTTGAACGCGAACTCCGATTGACCTCTCCGGAAAGCGGGCATGGCCTGCTCGCTCATCTCGCCCGTTCCGTCAAGGCGCGGCTCGGCGAGCATGAATCCCCGGTCCGGTTTGTCGTCTCCTCCAAGGAGCCCGACGGATCGCTCCTCTGCGAGATGGGGGTCCTCGCCGCCCAGGCCGCTCCGGACATTCACGGCGCGAATGCCTTCCCTTCGATCTTCGAGTTTCGCAAGCGGCCGTTCGAAAACGCCGAGAAATTCCGAGTCGTCTTGCTGGTCCCGACCGGGATCAATGCCACCTTCGGGGGTCATGCCGGCGACGCCGGCCCCCTGGCCCGACTCCTGGCCGGTACATGCGATACCCTCATCACGCACCCCAATGTGGTGAATGGTTCGGACATCAACGAGATCCCGGACAACGCGCTCTACGTCGAGGGGAGCGTAATCTGCCGGATGCTGATGGGAACCGCCGGGCTTCGCCCGGTTCGATCCAATCGCGTCCTGGTCGTGATCGATCGCCACGAGGAAGTTGCCTACTCCAACGCGGCGATCAACGCCGTGAACGCGGCCCGCGCCTGCTATGGATTCGATTGCCCGCGCATCCTCATGCTCGATCCCGGCGTTCAGCTCGTCTCCACGTACACGGCGACCGGCCGAGCGGCCGGCCGGGTCGAGCGGCTAGGGCCGTTCCTCGAAGCGGTGAGGCCCTATCTGAATGAGTGCGACGCCGTGGCGGTCTCGTCGGTGATCGAGGTCCCTTCCGACTATCACCAGGACTATTTCGACAGCTCCGGGAACATGGTCAATCCCTGGGGAGGCGTCGAGGCCATTTTCACGCACGCCCTCTCCCTCCTCTGCGGGTTACCCTCGGCTCATTCGCCGATGATCGAGTCGGAAGAGGTCGAGTCGGCCGATCCGGGGGTGGTCGATCCCCGGATGGCCGCCGAGGCGGTGTCGATCACGTTCCTGCAATCGGTCCTTAAGGGGCTTCATCGCAGCCCTCGGGTTGAGACCGATCCTCGGGCCATGGAATCCTCGTCGATCCTGACAGCCCGCGACGTATCTTGCCTGGTGATCCCCGACGGATGCCTGGGCCTGCCGACCCTGGCGGCGCTTGAACAGGGGATTCCCGTGATCGCCGTCCGCGACGGCAACCTGATGAACAACGACCTCGAATCTCTTCCATGGGCGCCCGGGCAATTTCGCGTCGTCGACAACTATCTCGAAGCGGCGGGCTTGCTCTGCGCGATGCGTGGCGGCCTGGCGCTCGACTCCCTCAGGCGGCCCATCCAGGGGGTCCCCGTCGTGACCGTCTCGACCAGGACTCGCGATCGGCAAAGCCGCATCCGGACCAATGGCCGGCACGAGCCGGCGACCATCCTCGAGTGCAAATGAGTACGAGCGTGGACACCGGAAAGAACGGTCTGTTTCCGCAATCAGAACAAGATGGCGGTCCTCCGAGGGTCGGTCGGAGCCTATGGCAATGAGCAACCTGCGCGCGGCCGACCTCACTTCATGGCGGGAGGCCGATTCGCTCTGGCGACTGCGTGCCTCCGCTCCTTTGTTCACGAATCCCAGCAACCCGGCGAGCGTTGCCAAAAGCCTGGGTCTTCCGTCGCGAGGCTTCGCCTCGCCGCTCGGCTTCTGGTTCGCCCCCGAGGAGGACTGGAGAGATCCCCCGCAGTACCTGATGGAACGTGCGGCCCCGTCCCGAATCAACTCGATCGCCAGGATCAAATCCAAGGTCCCGCACGTGATCGCGACCGATTCGCGACGACGAGTCGTCGTGACCGACCGCCAGAAGAACCAATCGGCCTCGGGACGAGTGCGCCGGCTGGATCTCGCGGTCGATGGCCCTTCGGCTCGCGTCGAGGTCGATGACGTCGCGTGGCCCGAGGCCGGCGAGGCGTCGCTGCTGGCGGTGGCGACCTGCTGGCGGCTCGAAGCACTCGATCGCTGCTTCGATCGATTCACCGACCTCGCCCGAGAATTGCTCGACCGGAAGAAGCGTCGATCGCCACTGGACATGATTCGCCGACGATTCGCTCGCGGCAAGGGGGATTCGGCCTCTCAATCCAGGCCGCGGCAAGAATCGAGTTTCTGGAAGGGATCATCGGCGAGCCATCGCCCCATTTCCGCGACGGAGCTGCAACGCCAAGGGCATTCTCTCATCCTCGATCTTCCCGAGTTGGAAGGCCCGCTCACCGACCCGGCGCGGTTCGTACGTTCTCGCGCCTCGGCCTGGCTGTATCGGCGGCTTTGCGGCAAACTCGGCCTGTTTGCCTGGCGAGACCGGATCGACGAACGGGCCGAAGTGCTCGACGGCATCCTCGATGCCCTCGGCGTCCGTCACGATCACCGTCAGGTGATCACCCTGGAAATCCTGATCATCCTCCTGCTGGCGATCGACATCGCCCTCTCGCAATTCCTGGGCTACTGGGAATGAGCCCAGGAGGCCGGCGAAGGCCCTTCCGGAGAGCCTCGCCGGTCAATCCTGGGTTCCGGCGAGAGACTCCATCAGATCGGCCAGGGTCTTCTCGGGAGGGTCGTTCACCAACTCCCCGGGGACGATGACGACCTTGATCTTGATGGGATCGAAGACCCCCCAGGGCTCTCGCCCCCCGCCCAGGGTATAGATGGCCGTTCTCGCACGCGGATACGACCCCGACGACCTTCCGGGATATTCGACGATCGTTTCATCCCGAAATTCGCCATTGGTGAAATAGTCCCGGATAATCATCGCATACCACGCGTCCTTCAAGTGCTCCGAGTCGAGCAGACGGGCCAGATGCTCCCGCGACTCGATCTCCTGAATCTTGAACTCGCGCGAGAATTCGATCAGGGCCTGCGGGGCATAGATCGCCCGGACCTCGGAGCCACTCACTCGCAGAAGATCCTGCGATCGGATGCTTCGAGACGGTCCTCGGCTGACGGAAACGCATGCCAGCGCGGCCATTCCGAGAGTGGCAAGCAGCAGGAGTGTGCGGGGGTGTGGTAATCTCATCGATCTACTCGAATGTTAGAACATGATCGAGTCACCGGCATTGCTCGAAATCCTCGAACTTCTCGTGTTCCTTCGATTCCGAAGGGACGGACCTTCCACGGCTCCCCCGGTTCGGATGGGGGACAAAGGAAAAATTTCGGATTCCCGATTTCAATTCCCCGGCGTCGACTTCGGCTCCGTCGTCGCCGATTCCGGCTTCAGCCAGATCCCGAAATCCCAGGCCGTTTCTCCGCCGAGGAAGGGCGATTCTCTTTGTCCGGGCAAGCGGAGATAGGCATAACAGGACTGCTTGCGAACCGCGGCGTCGTTGTCGGTGATGGCGATGGTGAAATTCAGGAGAGATCCCTCCTTGGCGGGTTGAAATCCAAGCAGGCCATTCCAGGTGTCGATCAATTCGAGGGGGATCTCGATCTCGATGGCATAGCCGTCTTCGGTTTTTTGCGCCGCGGCCTTCCAGTCGTGATTCGTAAAAGCCCTCGTGCCCGTGAACTGATGTCCGGCCGCGTCGACGATGAGCTGAAAGCCCTCCAGCGTGCCATTCCCGAAACGAAGATTATGGTCGAAGTCATTGGGAACACGGTCGCCGTCGATGAAAAGCTCGATGCTGTCGTTGAAATTGGGATAATCGCGGTCGGTCTCCTGGGCATCGACGAACTGGTCCGTCACCCGGAACGCCAGGAAGAGCGATCGATCGGTGTATACCGCGGCGATGGCCACGCTCAGGTCGTCGACCGTCTTGTGATCGATCGGGACCTCGACGACGGGGGCTTCGTTCGGATCGATCAAGGGGGTTCGGGTCGGGTCGCGCAATTGTTTCTGGAATGCCGCGAGTTTGTTTTCGGCGGTCCAGTTCATCTTCCACACCGGCCTCGTCCCATATTCCGCCGGCCCGATCACGCCGTCGGCGGCGGGTGAGGTCTTCGCATACTCGGCGACGAGTGTCGGACGATCGAGGCCGAATGGATTCTCCAGCTCGGATCTGGCCTGCGTGATCGGTATCTGGGGCAGTTTCGGTTGAGCCGAGGATGCATCGAGCAAGTCAATCGGCGGTTCGGGGTCCTGCGGGTTCTGCCCTGGAATGAAACTCAGCGCCAGCAGGCCGATGACGATCCCTCCCGTCCAGTACCATCCGAGCTGTTTCCATCCGAATCGAGGTTTCCGCCGCGGTGTGGGTTCTCGGTTGGTGAGCGATCGGCTCAGTTCCATGGGGAGCGGCACCGAGAGCGGCTGCCGGACGTGGGCCAGACATCGCTCAAGCAGGCCGGCGACCTCGGCGGCCGATCGGTAACGATCCTCCGGCGATTTGACGTGGAGCCGTTCGACGAGATGGATCAGCCAGGCAGGGATCTCCGGGTTGAGCGAGGCGATTGGCCTGGGTGTTTCTTCGCAGACTCGCTTAAGGGTGGCGATGCTGGAATTCCCCCGGAAGGGGGCGCAGCCCGTGCAGAGGGCATAGAGCACGCTCCCCAGGCTGAACAGGTCGGCGCGTTGGTCGATCGCATCGCCGAGGGCCTGCTCGGGGGCCATGTACTGCGGCGTACCGGCCACGATCCCCGACTGCGTCATCGTGGCATCGTCGACCGCGCGGGCGAGCCCGAAATCGGTGATCTTGACCCGCTCGACCCCATTCTCCAGGAGGATGTTCGCCGGCTTGATATCCCGGTGGATGAGCCCCTGGGCATGCGCCGCGGCCAATCCTTGCGCGGCCTGCATGCCGATCCGCAGGATGGTGCAGAGATCGGGGGGCTCGCCCGAATCGATCAGATCCTGGACCGATCGGCCGGCCACATACTGCATCACGAGGTACGGGATTCCCTGCGGTGTCATGTCCACCGCGTGGATCGCCACGACATGCTCGTGGACGACCGCGGCGACGGCCTTCGCCTCGCGGGCGAATCGGCGCCTCGCGGACCCGGTCAGGGCCAGGTTGGGCGTGAGAACCTTGATCGCGACCAGGCGATCGAGAGAGGGATCGCGAGCCAGGAAGACGATCCCCATCCCCCCTCGGCCGATGATCCGGAGGATGTCATAGGCGCCGATCCGTCCCAGTTGCTCGGAATTGGACGACGGCTCGATCAGCCCGATCGGTACGAGTTCATCCAGGTTCCGTGCCGCCTCGTCGGCCTTCGAATCGCCAACCGTCGCCCGGCGTTCCGCCCCCTCGCGGAGCAATCGAAGGCCAGCCCAGAGTTCACTCTCCGCAGCCATCGAATCGAGCCGTCGGCGGCAGTCCGGACACTCCTCGAGGTGGGCGGCCAATTCGGCATGCTCGGCTCCCGAAAGATCGTCTTCCAGAATTCGGAGAAACCATTGCGGCTCGGCTTCGTGCGGGCAACCGGGCATTCGAACTGCCTCCATCCCCTCCGCGGGAGAATGCGCGGGATTATGCAATCCCCTCAACCTGATCGATCTCTCGGCGGAGCCGAGCCATCACCCGACTTCTCGCGATGTAGGCCGCCCCCGGGGTCAGCCCGAGGGTTTCCGCCACCGAGACAATCTCCCGACCTTCGACCCCCGTGAGCCAGAACGCCCGCCACGTAGTCTCCGTGAACCTCCCACGCACTCGCTCGGCGGCCCAGGTGAAGAGGCGACGGCGATATTCACTCTCGAAGAGATCCGCATCATCGCTCGTCATCGCGGGCTGCGACTCCAGCAAATCCACGAAGTCGCTCCCCCCGACCCCATAGCTCGCCTGCTGGCGCTTCCTGGCCGCCAGCAAGTTGACAATCAGGTTGCGGGCGATGCGAAACAGCCAGCCCCGGAATGAACCACGGTCCGGGTCCGGATTCCAATGCTCGATCGCCACCGTGACCGCGCGGAATACCTCTTGAGTCAGGTCGTCGATATCGGCCGCCTGGAGCCCCTTGCGACGAGCCAGTTGCTGAATCAACGGCTCATAAATTTCCAGGAATTCCTCCCAGGCCCTCTCGTTGCGAGGGTCCTTCAGGCGAATCAGCAGGCTCAACCTCGTGTTCGGCGACTCGGACAAAACGTGCCCCCTTCAATGAGAACACAAACTTGTCAGCGTTTTCTTTCACGGTTTCCGCAAAATTGCCGGGAATTTTTTCACCCCGCTGGCCCCTCGCGATTTCGATCGCGGGCAAACCAATTCCCGGTGCGAGAATCCTCCCGGGACCGCGAAGCACCATCATACGACAACTGTAATAGAAAAAGCGATGGACGACCGCGCGAGCTCGGAATTCCGACCGAGCCCGGCTTGTCGTCCATTCATAGCAATGTCGCGGGGAGTTCGAGAGCCGGATCGGGCGAACGAATCCCTCTCGCAAGTCACGGCGCAGAGTCGGCGGGGGATTCGACGTGGCTTTCTTACAGGGCGAAATGCCGCGTCATCGTGATCTGGTTTCCGATCGAGTTGAACTGCACGTCGTCCATGAAGGTGCGGATCAACAAGATCCCTCGCCCGCCGATGCGGAGCAGATCGTCGGGCGTCTGGGGGCTGGACAATTGGGCGACATCGAAGCCCGGCCCCTCGTCGCGTATGGTAAATCGCGCGGCCCTCCTGTCGACGCAAAGGGTCACGATCACACGTCGCGATGCGAAGGGATCGGTCACACGCCGGCTGTCGATCGTCTCGTAGAAAATCTTCTCGTCGTGCTGACGAAGATCGGAGCTCACTTCGAGGTTGCCGTGATAATACGCATTGGTTAATGCTTCCTGGAGTGCGACCCCGATACGAATCCGCGACAGGCTATCGAGGGTCCCGAAGTCGGCAATCTCTTCCTCGATCAACTGGATGAGAGGCGGGATCATCCGGACGTCATTATTCTCGAGTTCGAACGTCGACTCTCGATACTGCAAGCATTTCATCAGAGGCTTCCGGAGCCTTGAGGCCACGGAAAGGCTCAGGACCTTGTGGATCGTTTCAACGAGGTCTCGGGCAAGGTCTTTTTTGGGGATGTAATTCGCGGCGCCCGCCCGGAGCCGTCGCG
>CALKTZ010000036.1 GCA_937997355.1 uncultured Planctomycetales bacterium
AACGCCAATCACGTAACGGGTGAGGACCACACCAACGGGCAATACGAGCAGGCCGGCGACGATGCTGATCACTCCTTTCCAAAAACTTCGCTTCTCGCGTTCGACCAGGAGTGTCACGAACGACAAGACGCTACCGCTCAGTCCAATGGCCGCCGCAATCAAGCCGAGAAGCGCAGTCCCCATGGGCCGCATCCGCGAGCCGTAAGGCTCATCGAGTAGCATTAAAGCTAAGGTGATGGCAAGGGCCTGGCCGAAAAGGCTCAATCCAAGACCGATGTTCTCCGAGGAGAACCACTCTCCTTTGATTTTCATGTAGCGGCTCTCTCGCTCTTACGGCCTCATCAAGCATGGGAGACCTACGGTCGTAGATTTCGGCGGGGCGGGCAGACCCGCGCCGATCGGCATTTGCACTCTTACCGATGAAATATCAATCATCGTCCCCCCTCTCGGAGGGGGAATCCAGGGGGGGAGTTCTTCGATGCAGGGCCTTTGCCTCGACCATCCCCCCTGTATAGACCGGAGACCTGGTTGACGGGTGTTCGGAGACATGGTTGACACATCCCGTTCATCATGGAGGTCCCGACACAGGAGGCCTCCCATGCCTTGGAATGAGATATCGACCATGTCCTTGCGACTCGAATTCGTCTCCCTGGCCGTCGCCGAGGGGGCCAACATCCGGGAGCTCTGTCGCCGTCTCGAGGTCAGCCCTCAGGCGGCCTACAAATGGATCGGCCGCTATCGCCGGGGGGGCCGACGCCCTGGCCGATCGTCATCGGCGGCCGGCCAATTCCCCGGCCCGTTGCGGGGCCGACGTCGAGGCCGAGGTCCTGCGGCTCCGCGGCGAGCATCCCGCCTGGGGGGGCCGCAAGCTCAGGGCCTCGCTCCTGGCCGGAGGCGCCCGGGAGGTCCCCTCGGCCGGCACGATCACCGCGATCCTCCGCCGCAACGGCCGGCTCGATGCCGCGCCCGCGGCCGAGCCGTCGAGGTGGGCCGGCCGTCCGCCGCGAGGAGGTGGCGGTGCGCCCGACCGACCAAGACGGCCGGTTCCGCGTCCACTTCGGGACGCATCAGGTCGCCGAATTTGACATGCGATCGTAGCATCAAGAGTCCATAAAACCGTCAACCATGTCTCCGAAAACCCGTCAACCATGTCTCCGGTCTATACAAGGGGGACTGCGGGGGTCGATGAGGCAGAGGCTTCGCACCGAAGAACTCCCCCCTGTTTACCCCTCCGAGGGGGGGCCATTTTTATGCTGATGATATGATGGTATTTCTGGGTGCCACGGGTCTTCAGACCCGTGGCACCCAAATCCGACCTCGCCGAATCGCCCGGCCGGGAGGCGGTACGGCCGGGTCAGGTGATCCGCTCCCGAGATTCCCTCAGGAGATCCCGGATCTCGGCCAGCAACTCCTCGTGGCGATTCAGGGGCGGCGCGACCTCGGCCGGATTCTTGGGCCGCATCAGCCAGCCCAGGAACTTGACGAGGAAGAGGAAGAGGATCGCGGAGATGAGCAGGAAGTGGACGAGATCCCCCAGGAGCAGGCCGACGTGGACCGTGCTCCCCCGGGCTGTGAATTGCCAGTGCGTATAGGGCCGATCGCCCGGGATCAGGATGGCGATCGCGGGCATGATCAGGTTCTTGACCAGCGAATCGATGATGTTGTGGAAGGCGCCACCGATGATCACGCCGATCGCCAGATCGACGATATTCCCCTTGAAGGCGAACGCCTTGAACTCGTCGAGGAGGGTCCAGGCTTTCTCGGTGGCCTGGCTCACCGTGGTCTTGGGATCGGGCAGCATCTGCGATGGGTCCCCCGGCTGAGGCGGCTCGAAGAGACCCCGACGATCGTTTCGACTTCGAAAAAGAGTGCCGGGGCCGCGGCTCGCCGAATGGCCCTAGTGTAACTGCGAGGCCCGGGCTTTGCCTCATCCAGTCGGGAACAGATGCGGAAATGACGCCGCACTGAATCCGCGGCTCTGCACAATCGAGAAAGGCCGGGGCAATTGCCCCGGCCTTCGTCCGTACATCCTGATGCGCAATCGACCGAAGCCGGTCAGAAGGCGTCGGCGCTGATGACCTCGCCGCCGGCGATGGTGGAGAGCTGCTGGAAGGTGCCTAGGCGGGTGCCGGGGGCCATGATCCACTGGTAGTTAGGGTCACCGGTGTTCGTGACTCCGATCGGGAGCTGAGACCCGGGAGTCCCCGTGTACTGCCAGGTGTTGATCGTATCCTTGAGGAAATGCACCGAGCCGTCGAGGAAGGCGAAATTGACCCCGCCGGGATGGTTGCTGCTGGCGGAGGAGATCGAGGAGTCGCCGCCGGTCCGGTTCGGCAGGCTGTTCACGACCTTCTTGTCGGGATTGGGGGGATACATGGCCGAGAGCAGGGTATCGCCGGCTGCGCCGTGGAACCAGTAGTGCCAGAAGGAGGCGTCGTTGGTGTTCAGTTTGCTGTGGTTCCACTCGCCGATCGCGAGGCTATTGCTCGTGCCGTCCGTGACCGAGGCCAGGGTGACCACGTTGCGGCCGATCCCCGACGTGAAGTTGGGGGGATACCCCATGTAGACGAACGCGCCGTACTGATTGGTGAGCTCGGTCTGGAAAATGGTCGGGCTGGCCAGCACCTTCGTCCCGGGCTCGTGGAACCAGTAGCCGGAGCAGCCGGCGTAGCTGGTGAAGCGGATGGGCAGCGTGCCGGGTTCGATCCCCTGGGCGGCGCCGTCGAGGAGCTCGACCTGCTGGACGGTCCCGTCGCTCGGGCACCAGATCGTCGAGATCGCGGTCCCCATGACCGTCGTATTCTCGTTATTGAAGATGTTTACGCTGAAATTAACCGCATTGTAGAGCGGCGAGCCCTCGGTGTAGGGCTGGAGCGTGACGAAGAGGCTGGCGGATTCATACGCCGAGGAGGTCCCCCGCGCGTACTGGCGGAACGCCCCCATCGGCAGGCAGAGATTGCCATCCAGGTAGTTGTGCAACGCCAGGGCCATCTGCTTCAGATTGTTGGTACACTGGATGCGCCGGGCCGCTTCCCGGGCCGCCTGGACGGCCGGCAACAGGAGCGCGATTAGCACCGCGATGATCGCGATCACGACCAAGAGCTCGATCAGCGTGAAGCCGCGCCGGATGGTGCCGCGGACGCTCGAAACATTCCTCATCGGGTCTCCTCGTGGATCAGGGGAAGTCTGTCAATCTCTGCTCGGGGCGAGCGCGTTCCGCGTTCGCCCCGGGGGCTCAAACGTGTTCAATCCGCCGCCGAACGCAGGCCGTTCGGTTCCATTCGATCAGTGAATCTTCGGGTGCTTGGCGATCTCTCGCTGATCTTCCTCGATGCGGCTCTGGAGCCGCTTGTTCTTGATCGGCTTGACAGGCGCGAGACCGCTGTCCCCCAGGAGGGTCTTCGCGGCCCCCTCCGGGTCGGCCCTATGCACCTCATCCGAGTTCCCGCAGCCCGAGAGCCCGGCCGTCGCCGCCAACAGCGAGGCCCCCAGCAAGGCGCCGAATGCCCGTCGACCGGGGCCGCCTTTGATCAACACTCGCATAAGTCCTCCATCTGATGATGCGATCTTCTCGTCCCCGGCGCCTCGGCGTGGGATGGCGCGATTGGGCTTCTCGCTTCTCGGCGGGCGCGCAAACTCCTCGGGGCCAACCGGATCGCCGGCCTGTCACGTCGGTCGTGCGAACAAATCAAAATGCCATTTCACGACGAGATCGGATTCATCTCGGCGGAAACGGCAAGGTCGGCAAGGTTCAAGTCCCTTGAGGAACATCCGCGGCCGGGGGGCCGCACGAGCCGGGGGGGCCGGGCCGGTCACCTCTTTGGTCGAGAGGGAGGCCGCGGGACGAATTCGGCCTCAGAAACGCGACGGCGTTTTGTGAGGCACGAACGAATTTCGTCATCAGTCGGAAGGCGAAATTGTCAAGAGGCTCCGACGATCAAATCATAATATTGCCGAGGTTTTCGTGCGGGTAGAATTTCCGTAAACCCTATTTTGAGAAGAGATTGGGTTTTGTGAAAGAATCGAGAAGAGTTTCCTAGGAAATTCAGGGATTGCCTTGCAATGCTCCCGCAGCGGCTCGATTTCGGGGTGTCTACCAATGGATTGTGCGGGCATTCACCGGGCCGGGTCGGGGAGGAAATGGGACCGGCTCGCCGGTACTCCGCGCGGACACGTCCCCTTCTTCCGCGTGCCGATGCGGGCGCGGAGACTGGGAGACCTTCGGTCGCGGTTTCGGCGGGGTCGGGAGACCACCGCCGAACGAGAAAAGGGGTTTCGGCGGGGTCCGTCCGGTGGCACGCGCCGAACGAAACTCGGCCGTCGCCAGTCTGTCCGTCAGGCGGTTTAGTGATCCTGCATGCTCTGCCAGGCGGCATAGGCTTCGAGCCACTCGGCGCCTCGCGGCCGGGGATCGATCAGTTCGAGCTTGGTGAAGTCGACGACGATCGTCTTGCCTTTCTTGGATCGGCAGATCGCGTTCATGCGATAGCCGCATCGGAGGCCCTGGAAGCCCAGGCATTCGACGACCTCGCCGTCGATTTTGGCCGGGAACGGGCAGACGACCTCTTCCTGGAGCATGCTCGCGAGGCAGGCGTGCTCGTCGCTCTCGTCGAGGCTGTCTGTGGTGGCGTCGGCGATCAAGGCCCGGATTCGGGCCTGGCTCAGGGAAGAACTCCGGGGACCGGCCTGCGACCCGCCGGCCGTCGCTGATGCGGGAAAACCTGCTGCGTTCATGGCCCCTGCTCCTTTCCGCGGTTCGGGTGCCCGTGGCACCTTCGCCACCGCGTTCCGCCGCTGGGTGTTCGGTCGGAGGATCGTTCGGGAAAACGGCTTATTTAAAGAGTTTACTCGATGAAACCGAATCGTGCACAAGGCGTAAGCCTAATTCATGCCGATCAACCATCGGGTTTGGCGACCGATCGACCGAACCGGATCAGGCGGATTAACCGCGATCTCGGTCTGATCGAGTAGAGCGATCCTCGCCCCTTCCGCCTCCCGGTTTGCCATCCTCTTCCAGGATACTCCGAAATGTTTCCGATTTGCCACACCAGTCTGAAATGTTATCGGATCGGGATCCGAGATTTTCACCGATGGGATGGCCCCAGGCGGCGAGAGGACGTCCCGTCAGACCGTGCCTATCCCTTTTTTCGCGAGCCCGCGCCATTGCAAAGCTCGGGAGACCCGCGCCGAACAGATCCTCTCCCCCGCTCAACACGTACCCCGACCCGTGCGCCCGCCGAAGGTGGACGGGATGCGGGTCGAGACGACCTCGCGCAACTCGGTGTGGGCGTTCCGAAAGGACGATGTGTACAATTAACGGGTTCGAGGCGAGTGATTTCGTGTCCGGCCCGGAGCAACCCGAAAGTCGATGGTCGATGTCAAATTGAGTTCACAGGACGGGCTGAAGCCCCCCCTCCCCCGCAAGCCCGAGTTGCTGGCGCCGGCCGGGGACGGCGATTGCCTCCGCGCGGCCATCGAGAACGGGGCCGACGCGGTCTACTTCGGGCTCCAGAAGCACAACGCCCGGATCCGCGCCTCCAACTTCGACGATCAGGATCTCCCCGAGGTGATGGCCCGGCTCCATCGCCGGGGGGTGCGGGGCTACGTCACGCTCAACACCCTCGCCTTCCCGAGCGAGCTGGAATCGCTGGAGGCCACGGTCCGCGAGCTGAACGAGGCCGGGGTCGACGCCGTAATCGTGCAGGACCTGGGGCTCACGCGGCTGATCCGCGCCATCGCGCCCGACCTGGAGATTCACGCCTCGACCCAGATGTCCGTGACCAGCGAGGAGGGGGTGCGGCTGGCCCGGGAGCTCGGCTGCTCGCGGGTGATCCTGGCGCGCGAGCTTTCCCTGGCCGAGATCGGCAAGGTTCAGCAGCACGCCCAGCTCCCGGTCGAGGTGTTCGTCCACGGGGCGCTCTGCGTGGCCTATTCCGGCCAGTGCCTCACCAGCGAGGCGCTCGGCGGACGCTCGGCCAATCGGGGGGAATGCGCCCAGGCCTGCCGGATGCCCTACGAGATCATCTGCGACGGCAAACACGTCGACCTCGACGACGTCCAGTATCTCCTCAGCCCCAAGGACCTGGCGGCGTATGACCTGGTCCCCCGGCTGATCGAATTGGGGGTCGCCAGCCTGAAGATCGAGGGGCGGCTCAAGGCCCCCGAGTATGTGGCCAACATCACCCGGCATTACCGGGAGGCCATCGACCTCGCCTGGGGCGGCAGGCCCGTGGAGTTCCCCGCGAGGGCCGTGCAGGAGATGGAGCTCTCCTTCTCGCGAGGATTCAGCCACGGCTTCCTCGACGGCAACGACCACAAGGTGCTCGTCCGGGGGGACTACGCCAAGAAGCGAGGGCTCTACCTCGGGCGGATCACCGGCGTCACCGGCGCGGGGGTCCGGCTGGAGTTCGATGCCGATGTCCCCGTCAAGCCGGGGGACGGGCTCGTATTCGACGGCAACGAGGCGGCCGGCACCCCCGAGCAAGGGGGACGCGTCTTCGAGGTGATCGTCGAGGCTCCCCCCAGGGGGAAGCGGGCGAAGCCCCCCGGCAAGGAATCGGCCGAGCTTCGGTTCGGCCGCCAGGCCATCGACCTGTCGCGGGTCCGTCGCGGGCAGACCGTCTGGAAGACCGACGACCCCGAATTGACCCGTCGCCTGCGGAAGTCGTTCGAGGGGGCCCCGACGCGCAAGGTGGACGTCGACTTCGAGGTCTCGGCCCGCCTCGGCGAGCCGATCCGGATCATCGCCCAAACCGCCTGCGGCAACCGGGCGGAAGTGACCGGCGAGGCCCCGCTGGAGGCCGCCGCGACCAACCCGGCCGACGAGGCCCTCTTCCGCAACCAGCTCGGCCGGCTGGGGGGGACCGTCTACCAGTTCCGGAACCTGGAAGCGACGATCGAGGGCCGGCCGATGGTGCCGATGAGCCTGCTCAATGCCCTGCGCCGGGAGCTGGTCGCACGGCTCGACGAGTGCCCGACCAACCTGCCGGGGCGTCGGCTGACCGCCGGCGCGGTCCTCCCCGGCCTGCTCGAACCGATCCGGTCCGAGCGTGCCCGCCGGGCTCCGGGGGAGGTGGCCCTCTCGGTGCTTTGTCGCCGAACCGACCAGGTCGAGGCGGCGGTCTCGGCCGGAATCCGGACGATCCTGGCCGACTACCAGGACATCAAGGAATACGGCAAGGCGGTGGCCGCCGCGCGGCAGGCCGAAGGGGTGGAAATCTACCTGGCGACCCCCCGCATCGAGAAGCCCGCCGAGGCCAACCTGTTCCACTACCTGGCCAAACAGGGGGCCGACGGCCTCCTCGTCCGGAACGCCGGGGGGATGACCTATTGCGCCGAGCGGGATATCCCGTTCCTGGCCGACTTCTCCCTGAATGCCTCGAACCCGCTGACGGTCGGGCTGCTCAAGGAGCGCGGGGCGATCCGGGTCTCGGCGTCGTACGACCTGAACGTCGACCAGCTTGTGGACCTGCTGGACGAGGTCCCTTCCGACTGGATCGAGGTGGTGATCCACCAGCAGATCCCCATGTTCCACATGGAGCACTGCGTCTTCTGCGCGTTCCTGTCGCCGGGGACCGACCACACCAATTGCGGCCGGCCTTGCGACATCCACGACGTGAAGCTGCGCGACCGGGTGGGGATGGAGCATCCGCTCAAGGCGGACGTCGGCTGCCGGAACACCCTGTTCAACGCCGTGCCGCAGACGGCGGCGGAGTCCCTGACCCGCCTCCTCAAGCACGGGGCGCGGCACCTGCGGATCGAGTTCCTCGACGATGCCCCCGAGTCAGTGACTCGCACGATCAATCTTTACCGCGACGCCCTCGCCGGCCGTCGCGACCCCCGGACCCTCTGGCGCGACCTCAAGGCGAGCAGTCAGTACGGCGTCACCCGGGGGGCCCTGGCGATCCTGGGGTGATTCTTCGTCGGAGATCAATGCCCGGCATCATGGCCATTCCGGTGGCAGCCAGGAGAAGAATTTGCACAGGTGGGCTCGGGCTTCTTTCAGGGAGATGCGGGGGCTTTCTCCTTCGCGATCGTGGACGAGCGCATTTCTAAAGGCTCTCACTTCATGCACGCGGTCGGTCAATTTCGCTGGAATTCGGCCCATCCGTCGGATGCCGTTGATCAGCGATTCCATGGGAGGATTGGTCGTTTTTTCAGTCCGCCAGAATTGCCTGAGACCGGCCTCGAACTCGGCAAAGAGCCGGATGAGATAGGTTCCTTCCAATCGTTCGGCGACGCCGGGGATCTCTCGCATCCAATTCCTGGGGACGATCGTGGGATCTCGCTCCGCCGCTTCCTTCAGCCTCGACATTGCCGATTGGGCGATCGCGTATTCTAGCTCGACGGTCTTGATGCGAGTAAGCCAGTCATCCCGACGTCGCGGCATGTTCGACCATCTCATTCATGACGCGTTGCAGCGACTCTTTGGTGAGGGGGAACTCCTCGGCGTCCCGAAGTGTCGAGTTCGGCTTCGTGTCGACGTATTGATAGTTGACGGTCCATTTGCCCCGGGCGTAATAGAGGTGAGCGATGTCGTCGTATGCGG
>CALKTZ010000037.1 GCA_937997355.1 uncultured Planctomycetales bacterium
CGGGGGACCAGCGGGTCCTCCTCCAGCGGATCGACGGCATCGAGCCGAGCCAGACGGGAACCTCCTTGCGCGAGGCGCTCCAGGTCGCCTCGGGGCTGGCGAACCCGTCGAAGCAGATCGGCGAGGGGGTTGTCGCCACCGCGGTCGTCACCCCCAAGCTCCTCATTTATACGGATGGCGGATTCGGCGATGTCGAGGGCTTCAGCCTGGGGAACCTTGAGCCCGAGGTCCTGGTGATCGGCCCGCCGCCCCCCCCTTACGCCAGGCCCGAGGAAGGGAAGGCCCCCCCCTCCAGAAATCCCTCCGACAACGTGGCGATCGCCGCGCTCCAGGCGAGCCGGAACGACGAGAAGCCCGACGTCTACCAGCTCTTCGGCCGTGTCCACAACTATCGTGATGAAGCGGTGAAAACCGAGGCCCAGCTCCTGCGGCACGAGCCCGACAAGCCGGGGGGAGAAGGGACACTCGCCGACGCGATCTCGCTGGAAATCCCGCCGCAATCGGATCAGTCGTTCAAGTTCGACGTCCCCGACACCGGCCTGGCCGAATTTGAGGTCCGCCTGACGGTCCAGGACTCCCTCGACGCGGACAACCGGGCCTTCACCGTGATCGGCAACGCCCGCAAGGCCCGCGTCCTGGTGGTGACGGCCGGGAACCGCTATCTGCTCGACACCCTCAACACCCCGACCGCCTCCGAACGGGCCGACATCTCGATCGTCAATCCCGAGCAGGCCAGGGGAGAAGCCCTCGCCCGAGACATCCGGGACGGGCGATACGACCTGATCCTTTACGACCACGTCCGCCCGGAGCAGCCCCCGGAGGCCAACGCCCTCTACCTGGGGGAATTCCCCCCCGGCCCGGCCTACGCGAATCCGAAGGATGTGCAGCAGCCGGTCATCCTCGACTGGGACCTGGCCCACCCGCTGTTGCAGTACATCCGGGACCTCTCGCTGGTGTTCGTGGCCAAGGCCCGCGTCGTGGATCTCCCCGTGGGGGCCACCTCGCTCATCGAGAGCAACCAGGGACCGCTGGCGTTCATCGCCCCGCGCGAGGGATATACCGATACCGTCGTGACCTTTCCGCTCCTCGACGGCTCGACCCCCAACACCACCTGGTTCCGCTACATCAGCTTTCCCCTGTTCATCCTGAACAGCATCCAGGCGCTCGGCAACGTGCGGGACGCCTCGGGCGACGGCATCGCCGCCCCCGGCAAGCCGTTGGCCCTCCGCGCCGAGACGACCGACAAGGAGATCGCGATCACCTCGGCCGACGGCCGCGGGACCGACAAGGTAGGCCGCTCGCCGCAAGGGTTGTTCGTCTACGACCAGGCCGCGACGACCGGCCTGTATCACGCCCGATGGACGCCCGACGGCCTCCTCCCCTTCGCCGTCAACCTGTTCGACGACCGCGAGAGCGACCTCGCCACGCGGGGGCTCGTCCCGGCCGGGACCCCGGAAACCCTCGCGGAATCGTACAAGATCAAGATCGGCTACAACCCGGTCGCGGGGACGGCGAAGGTCATCCCGGTCCAGAAGGATTGGTGGAAGGTATTGGCCGCCCTGGCCCTCGGCATCCTCCTGCTGGAGTGGTACGTCTACAACCGGCGGGTTTATATCTAAGAGGCCCTGATGAAGTCCCTGGGGGTTGACGTAAAGCTCATCGAAACAAAGAGAATGCGAAGCTGAGCGGATGTAGAAGAGGAAAAGGCTATGCACGCGGCTGGCTTTAAGTCGTTCTTTCGTGACATTAAACAGAGCGTTGTCGCCGCAGCCGTCCTGCTGGCCTGGGACGGGGCGATTAACGCATCGTTCCTCATGTCATACCTCTCCTGTCCGATCTGGTTTCTTGTCAGCATCGTGAAGAACGCGATCGAACGCCCCGGTTGGAAACTTGCTCTTGTAAGAATCGGAATTCCCGCCTTGACGTTTTGGCTTGTTAGGGTCAACAGCGACTTTCAACTCAGGGTCGCTGAGGCAAACGCTCGGCGAGTCGTCGCGGCTTGTGAAGATTATCATGCCGCCAATGGCAGATTCCCCGAGAAGCTTGATGAACTTGTGCCGCAATATTTAAATTCCGTGCCCCTTGCGAAATATTGCCTGGGGCCGCCGAGCAGCTACTTTTACAATTCTTCCGCCTCTGGCTCGACCCTACTCTGCTGGCAGGTTATTCCGCCTTACTACCGGAAAATCTACAACTTTGAAACTCGGAGCTGGAGCTACCTCGATTAGTACTACAGCTCTAAAAGGACCCCCTGTATCCCCCCTTGTTAAGGCAGTGAGTTCAGGGTCTTGGGATTTTGAGACGGAAGCCGGTCCGGTATCAT
>CALKTZ010000038.1 GCA_937997355.1 uncultured Planctomycetales bacterium
GGCGAGTTCGGCCGCACGCCGATGGTGCAGGGGGGGAATGACGGCCGAGATCATCACCCCAACGCCTTCACGATGTGGCTGGCCGGTGGCGGAATCAAGCCGGGGATCAGCTATGGAGAGAGCGACGACTTCGGCTTCAACGTCGCCAGGGACAAGGTCCATGTGCATGATCTGCACGCCACCTTGCTCCACCTGCTCGGGTTCGATCACACCCGGCTCACCTACCGCTTCCAGGGGCGTGATTTCCGCCTGACCGACGTTCATGGCCAGGTGGTGAAGGGGCTGCTCGCCTGAGAGGCCCCTTCCGGCCCGACGCCTTATCGCATCGGTTCAGGTCCTTCCCTGGGTCTGGGCCGGCGAAGTGTGGCAATCATGAGTCGCCGAATTGCTTCTCGACCTTGGCGCGAAGGTCCGGGTTGGCAACTTTCTTGAGCCTGGCGATTCGCGATTCACCGACCTGGTCGGCCGTCAGCCTTCCTTCCTCGACCGTGAAGAGCAACTCCAGAATCCGCGAATCCTCGCGGATCAGCGCATCGAAGGCCATCTCTCGGTTCTTCGCGGAATAGAACGAGATCCCCGAGAGGAGTGCCTGGCCGACACCCGGAGATCGGATGTCATTCAAGGCGCTGATCGCTCCCATTTGCAACTCATCGTCGACACCCCGGAGCAGATAGCGAAAAATCTGTGCGCCTCGGCGATCCCAGCTTCCGACCCCGAGAATCCGGATCGCGTCGTAGCGCGTTCCCTTGAAGACGTTCTCGTCGTCGGTCATCTTGACCGCCTGTTCCTGCACCTGTTCCCAGCGCTCTCGGAGCGAAGGAGAGTCGGCGACGATGGAGCCGATCCGCTCGGAGGGCCAACCTCCGACCAGGCTGATCCCATTGATGATTCCCCCGCCGATCACGACCGCTTGCCAGTCTCGAAGCTTCTCCCCCTTCTGTGGGAGCGAGACCTCAAGGATGTGCGCCAACTCCTCGGGCTGATTTCGCTTTCCGGCGGCGATGGCGATCCGCCAGATCCAGGGAATGCGCCGGTACTCTTCCTTCAGATCGGGCATTCCGGGCAAACCATTGGACATTGAGAGGATCAATCGTGCCGCGTCCTCCGGGCGGCCGGATGATGATTCCTCGACCATCTTCTGCCGTTCTTCCGCGGATCGCGAATCGTCGAGGATTTTCGCCGCGAGTGCATCCGACTCTGCGGAACGTTCGATGGCCGTTGCGGGATGGGCCGCTCCGGGCATCAGCGCGACCAGCAGGGCCGCAAGGCTCATCGTCGCGACGAAGGTGAGAGGGCGGATCATGGCTTCATCTCCTGTTCCTTCGAATCGGAAGCGATCGTCTCCAGGACGGGGCGAATCGCGTTCCACAGTTGATCCTTGAACTGCACGGCGATGGGGTTGATCAGGGGAATCAGGCCGGTCGCTGCGCCCGCCTTGTTTTCAGCGACCAGGACCGCCAGCTCAACTTCGCCGTCGGTATAGTACCAGTCGCCGCCGCCGTTGTGGCCGTTCAGGGTTGTCCCGACGCCCGTCACCTTGAAGAGCTGGGCGACCCGTTTCGCCTTGACCAGGTCGCGGATCAAGGAATCTCGCTCAGCATCGATGTCGGGGGCGATGTGATGAGTGATCTGGCCGGTTCGATGGCTCAAGCCGACACTACGGTCGAATGTGGCCGAGCCGACCCAGAGCGGAATTCCGTCGCGGCCGAGGTCTGCCGACTTCCAGAATCGTGCATGATTTCGGTGCCGGGCATTCCCTCCGATGGCCTTTTCGAAGGCCATGTCTTGTTTTCGCCCGAAGAGGAACAGGTCGCTGACCGGGGCATCCGGATAGGCCCGATTCAGCAAGACACTTTCCGCGATGTGCAGGCTGGTCTTCCAGGTGACGGGATCGGCCGGACTCCATCCCGCGTCGAGCATCGATCGGACGAAGTCCGCTTGCGTCCCGAAGAATCCAATATTGAGGGGATCGCCGACGATTCCCTGAGAGGTGAGCGTCGTCTTCGGCGCATTCTCCATCGCCGGGTGGTGTTCATAATGACGCCAGAGCAGCGGCAGGATCACATAGGCCAGGATGAGCCAGGTGAACAGAAGAATCGAAAGAACGTAAACCGCCCTGACAAGAATCCGCTCGACTTTTTTGGGGAGCGGCCTCCTGGAACCGTGCTTCGTTTCGGCGTCGAGCGGATTCTCAGGGCTCATGGTGTTCGGTCGCAGTGCCTCGTGAATGTGATTACCGCGCCACATGGTACGGAGGAGGAAACGATGGGATCAAGCGAGGACTCGCTTCGAACCTGGATGTCTCCGAGCGTGTCGCCTCCGGCGGGAAGTGTCCCGAGGAGAGCGACCGTTGAGGATCCGGTCGAGAAACGGTAGCCTGAACGAGCGGACATTTCCGAGACAGTTCGTCCGCCGCCCTGTGATCATGAAGGAAGGTATCTCGATGGCAAGCGAAGGTGTGGGAGTTGCAATTGTCGGAGCCTCCGGCTACGCGGCTCGTGAGTTGATGGGGATTCTCCTGCGGCACCCGGGGGTGCGCATCACGGCGGCGACGTCACGCCAGGACGAGGGACGACGGATCGACTCCCTGCACCCGAGCCTCGCCGGCCGGACGAACCTGCTCTGTGAAATCTTCGACGCCGACCGGATCGCGGCCAAGGCCTCGATTGCATTGCTTGCCTTGCCCCATACCGCAAGCCTGGAGGCCGTTCCCCTGTTGCGTGAGCGTGGGGTCAAGGTCATCGACCTGAGCGCGGACTATCGCCTCAAGGACCCCCAGGTCTATTCGGATTGGTACGGGCACACCCATTCCGATCAGGCCGGACTTCGCGACGCGGTCTACGGCCTTCCGGAACTGTTCCGCGATCGCATCCCCGCCGCCTCGTTAATCGCCAATCCGGGATGTTATACCTCGGCCAGCATTCTTGGGCTGGCCCCGCTCGTCGACGAAGGGCTCATCGACACGACGAACATCATCATCGACGCCAAGAGCGGCGTTTCGGGCGCGGGGCGCGCTCCCAAGTTGACCACCCACTTTCCGGAGTGCAACGAGAGTCTCTCGGCGTACAGCGTCGGCCGACATCGACACACCCCGGAAATCGACCAGGTTCTGGGCGACGTCGGTGCGATTGCAGGCCGTCATGAGCCGGTGGAAGTCCTCTTCACCCCTCATCTGGTGCCGATGGACCGGGGAATCTTCGCGACGATTTATGCCCGACCGAAAGGGACGGCCGTCGAACACGACCTGCTGGACCTGTACCGCACGTTCTATGCGAAGAGCCCCTTCGTGCGGGTCGTCGATCATCTCCCGACCACCAAGGATTCCGCCTATACCAATTACTGCGATATCACCTTGCGGGTCGTGAAGGGGCGGATCTTGATCCTCTCCTGCCTCGATAACCTGATCAAGGGGGCGGCGGGGGTTGCCGTTCAAAACCTCAACTTGATGATCGGGGCCTCCGAGGAAACCGCCTTGATCTGAGAATGTTCCCGCTCAGGAACGGATCTCAATCCGATTCGCCATCAAGACGGTCAATGCAATGAGCCAGGCCCCTCGATGCCAAGGGACCTGGCTCACGCGATACGAACCGATCAAATCCCGAGGAGATCAGGGATTGGCCTTCTTGAGGGTGAAGCCGGTCATGATGAAGCCATCGTCTTCCATCTGACTGTAGCTTCCCCCCTTGGAGAGGTACTTCGCGAAGACCGAGAAGTCGGGGAGTTTGTCGGTATCGATGATCTTGGGCGGTTCGACGTTGTCGCCGCGACGGGCCGCCGCCTGCTTGAAGGCCTTTTCAAACTGCCCGCTCTTGAGCATCTCGTAGGAGATTCGAGCCTGTTCGTCGGGGCGGACATAGGTCATGCCGCTGAGCTTCTCGGGCATTTCCTTGACGATGCTCTGGAAATCCGGGCTGTCCGCAAGGCTCGCGTTGCCGGCGCGGAGGATCTGCTCCAGCAAGGTGGTGTCGGTCGTCGCGAACAAGGAATCCTTGGCGATCGCGACGCTGATCGGCCCCTTGAACTGAACGTTGGCCGCGTTCGGGTTGTTGGGCATGTTGGGGAGATTGACCTCGAAGTCGTAGATCGTCGTCCCCTGGAAATCACGCTTCTTCGGCGAGGCCCCGGCCAATGCGAGGATCTTGGCGAGGCTGTTCTGCAAGGTCTTCGTATCCTTGACGGCGATGGCGAGCAGGCTGCGCTGGCTGTCTTCGTTCACCGGCTTCTTGAAGTCGGTGACGATGCTGACGCGATCACCAAGGGTGCCGAAGATTTCTTTCTCGACATTCAACGGCTCGCCCCCTTCGGGGCCGACAAGCTGCTGCTGGAGGGTGTTGAGCATGCCGGGCTGGAACTTGTTGATCAGCTCGTCGACCCCCTTGTAGACGTTCTTGAGGTCCATGCTGACCGTCTGATAGCTCGCGACGGTGGCGGGGACCCAGGGTTCGGGGCGAAGCGTGACCTTCGGCATCGAGAAGATCTTGAGGAGCCCTTCCACCGGCGCGGGGGCGAGGAAGAAGGTCTTGGTCTGCGAATCATAGTGCCCGGCACCCATCGTCAATGATCCGCCGACCGCCTTGAGGCCGTTGAGCCCGAACTCCTGAATGAGGAATTCCGTCTGCTGGAGCTGAGCGTCAACGCCCTTCGAGGCAATCTTGCTGCCGAACTTGACCAGCTTGTTCAGATCGAGGAACCAGGTGACCTGGGCGGCGTCGCCGCCGATCTTGGCCTGGGTCTTGACGAAGGAATCGTTCGAGGCCAACGAGCGGTCTCGGCCTCCCGCGTTCGCGATGAGATCCTTGATCGCGTCGAGGTCGGTCCCGATCAGGTAGGTGCTCTGAACGTTGGTCCAGACGACATGCTTGAACCGGATGCCCCCCTTGGCGTCGTCCTTGGGTTCGGGCAACTGGATGATGTGAAGCGTCTGGCCCTGGAAGGTTTCGGCGGAAACCTTGGAGCCGTGCTCCTCGGACTGCTTGGTCCCCTTGGTGAGAAGGTCTCCCAGCTTGGCGGCATTTTGGCCGGCCTCGCCCATGAAGAGGAGCGCGATCGGGAGCTTCGGATCGTCGCGGGTGATCGCGGCGACGGCGAGATGTCCCTGGGGGATCTCGAGGACTTCCTTCAGGGAAAGGCCGAACTGTTCCTTGAACGTCTTGCCCGCATCCTGAAGCTTTTCGCGGAGGTCGGCCTTGAAGTCGCTCATGGCCGGATCATTCCAGAGCTGTCCGTACTGGCTCTGGGCGAATGCCTGGCGTAATGCCTTGGCATCCGCGATTTTGGCGAGGAAGAGAGTCGACTCGGGGAAAACCCGCTCCGGGGGTGCCGCGGCCGAGGCCCGGTTGGAATCGAACACATTCAGACCAGACAGTCCAAGCCAGCCGGCGACGGCCAGGCTGAGAACCATCCGCTTCGCCTTACGCATCACGCAACACTCCATTTCGAGGGCACCCGACTCGCGCCGGAGAGAAGGGAGAAAGACTGACCCGGCCGCCTACGCCCTCATCCTCAGGACGAGGCTGTAGTTCCGCGGGTGGGGCACACACCCCACACGCCGCCGACGACAGCCGGCGAGCCTGGTCAACTCGGTCGTTTCGCCACCTTGGCAAGATGGGCCGCAACCCATCCCAAACTTCTCGAACTCTACCGAACCGTACAAAGAAGATTCGATGCAAGCATCCTTTTCTGAGAACGACTATTTGGGAGCGGGCTTTTTAGACTCCGTTCCTTGGTGATCCTTACCTTGATCTGGCCCGAGTAATCCTGGTGGGTTGGCGGCATTGGCTCGGCGAGGAGGATCGAGGTAGCGATAGCCGCTGTTGGGGTTTGCCTTATCGAACGCGAATGCCTCGCGATGCTGGATGAATTCCTTGACATATTCGATGGGGATCGCGAATCCGAGGTTATCGGCCAGCGCCGCGTGGGCTCCTCGGCTGGTCACGCCGATCACCTCGCCTCGCTGATTGAAGAGAGGTCCTCCCGAGTTCCCGGGATTGATGGCCGTGTCGGTCTGGAGGTAACGCAACCCTTCCAGGTTTCGGCTGCGATTGCTCACGATCCCTTGAGTCACGCTTCGTTCCAAGCCCAGGGGATTTCCGACGGCGAAGACCGCGTCTCCGGCGTTGACGTCGCTTCCACTACCCAGGACCACGTGGTTGGGTTTCAAATCCGAGGGAAGAGTGAGCCGGAGCAGCGCAAGATCCAGGAACGCATTCGACGCGATGATTTCGACATCCTCGATCCGTCGCCGGACCAATCCGCTGGGGGAG
>CALKTZ010000039.1 GCA_937997355.1 uncultured Planctomycetales bacterium
GGCCCGCTGGATGCGGGCGCAACTCTCGGCGCACGGCGACCTGAAGGCCCCGGCCCCTTCCAACGAGGCCGACCCTTGACCTTGCGGATTCGGCCTTGCTGTCTATAATTTCAATAGGTTCTGAAAATTCGGTCAGAATCTTGCGTCATGGCCGACGCCCGCGGACGGAGAGCGGCAGCGTTTCGGGATGACGGGAGAGGCAAGCGGCCGATGGCCACGCCAATCCGCCTGGGGGCGGTCAGTTATCTGAATGCCAGGCCCCTTTATCATCGGCTCGATGTGTTCGCGCCCGATGTTCGGCTCGTGATGGATGTTCCGAGCCGGCTCGCCGAACAGCTTGCGGAAGGTGAGCTGGATATCGCGCTGATCCCTTCCGTCGAATATCTGCGGGGGGCGGCGGACGGCTATGAGATCCTCCCTGATTTCGCCATCGCGGCCAGGGGACCGGTCCGGAGCGTGAAGCTCTTCTGCCGGGTCCCGATCGAGCGGATCGAAACCCTGGCGCTGGATGCCGGGTCGCGGACCAGCCAGGCTCTCACCCAGATCTGGCTCGACGCCAAACACCGGGTGCATCCGCGATCGATCGAGGAACTGCCGCTCGGGGTGCCGGTGCTTGAGAGCACGGCCGACGCGATCCTCCTCATCGGCGATCGCGCGATGAGCGAGCCGCACGCGCCGTTCCACCAGGTCGTGGACCTCGCCGAAGCCTGGCGCGATCTGACCGGCTTGCCGTTCGTCTTCGCGCTCTGGGTGGTCCGGGCCGGGGTGGACCTGGACGATCTTCCGGATCGGCTGGCGCGGTGCCGGGCCTCGGGGCTGGAGCACGCCGGGGAGTTGGCGAGAACGTACGGACCCGGTCTGGGACTCGACTTCGCGACGTGTTACGATTACCTGACCCGGATCCTGTCGTACGATCTCGGGGAGCCAGAGATAGCCGGCTTGAGGCGGTTTGCCCAGATGGCGGCCCGCCTCGGCCTGGCGCCGGAAGGGGTGAATCTTGTCTTCCACCGTGGCCGAGATTTTGCGGCGAGCCGTTGACGGCGGACGCATCGGATTCGACGAAGGGGTTGAGCTGTTCCACTCCGCGAGCCTGCTCGAACTGGGCAAGGCGGCCGACGCCGTCACCCGTCGCATGCACCCCGGGCCTTTCCGCACCTACAACATCGACCGGAACATCAACTACACGAACGTTTGCACGGCGGTTTGCGATTTCTGCGCCTTCTACCGCAAGGTCGATGACGCCGACGCCTACGTGCTCGATCGCGACGTGTTGCTGGAGAAGATCCGCGAGACGGTTGAGCTGGGCGGCGATCAGATCTTGATGCAGGGGGGGCTGCACCCCCACTTCAAGCTGGAGTGGTATGAGGATCTGCTCCGGGACATCAAGTCGCATTTCCCCGGCGTGAACGTCCACGGGTTCAGCCCGCCGGAGATTCATCACTTCACCAAGGTTTCCAAGCTTCCGCTGAAAGAGGTCCTGGAACGGCTGAAGGCGGCCGGCCTGGGGAGCCTCCCGGGCGGCGGCGCGGAGATCCTGGTCGATCGCGTCCGCAAGGCGTTCACCCGGGGGAAGGTGCTCACCGACGACTGGCTGAACGTCAATCGCGTCTGGCACCAGCTCGGCGGGAAATCGACGGCCACCATGATGTTCGGCCACATCGAGACGATCCCCGAGCGTGTCGAGCACCTGGATCGGATCCGGCAGCTTCAGGATGAGACCGGCGGATTCACGGCCTTCATCTGCTGGACGTTCCAGCCCGAACACACCGACATGGCCGACGTCCCCCCCTCCGGCTCGTTCGAGTATCTCCGCGCCCAGGCGATCGCCCGCCTCTACCTGGACAATGTGCCGCACATCCAATCGTCCTGGGTGACGCAGGGGCCGAAGATCGGCCAGCTTGCCCTCCGCTTCGGCGCCGACGACATGGGCTCACTGATGATCGAGGAGAATGTCGTCTCCGCGGCCGGGACCGTGTATCATCTCTCCGTGGACGAGATCAAGCGGTCGATCCGCGAGTTGGGGTACATCCCCCGCCAGCGGAACGTCTTCTACGAGCTGATCGACGAAATCCCCGACGCGCGGCTCGAGCCGGCCGTCGCGGTCTGATCGGTCGGCCGTCCGCAGGGTCCGCTTGAACTCGAATGAACTCCATCCAACCCTTGAGACGGGACAACGCGTGATCCAGGTCGAAGGGCTCTGCAAGTCGTTCCTCGATTACCAGCGAGGGTGGATCTCGGCCGTCACCGACGCATCGTTCGAATGCCGCCCGGGGGAGATTTTCGGCCTGCTGGGTCCGAACGGCGCGGGCAAGACGACGACGCTTCGCATCCTGAGCACGGTGCTCCGGCCGACGAGCGGCCTCGCCCTGGTGGCGGGATACAACGTCCTGACCGAGCCGCAGGCGGTGCGCGCGAACATCGGCTACATGTCGGCCAATACGGGCATCTACGACCGGATGACCGCCTGGGAGTTCGTCGAGTACTTCGGCCGGCTCTACGGCATGGCCCCGGATCTCCTCCGCGAGCGGATGGAGACGATCTTTGACTGGCTCCGGATGAACGACTTCCGCGACGTGCTGGGCTCGAAGATGTCCACCGGGATGAAGCAGAAGGTCTCGATCGCCCGGACGATCGTCCACGATCCGCCCGTGCTCATCTTCGATGAGCCGACCTCGGGGCTCGACGTGATGGTGGCGCGGGTCGTTTTGCTCAAGATCCTCGAACTCCGCGACATGGGCAAGACGATCGTCTTCTCCACCCACTCGATGCAGGAGGTGACCAAGCTCTGTTCGCGCGTGGCGATCATCTACAAGGGGCGGCTCCAGGCCGAGGGGACCCCGCAGGGGCTCCTCGAACGATTTGACCAGCCCGATCTGGAGGAGCTATTCTTTCATCTTGTCGAGACGGCTGATGCCCAGGCATTGAATGATGTCGCCGCGCCGGGACGTGCCTGATCGAAGTCGTGAGGGATTGCTCCTCGGCACCTGATCTGTTCGG
>CALKTZ010000040.1 GCA_937997355.1 uncultured Planctomycetales bacterium
ACGCTCAAACGTATTACTATCCCCAGTCGGGCGGGTCGGGAACCTGGAGCGGCTATGCCCCCAGCTATCCCTGGGGGAGCTATGCTCCCGGATCGGCCTGGGCCCCTTACGTGCCGGGCACGCCCAACGTGGCGACGGTGCAACCTCCCGGGACAATGCCCCCCGTCGTGACTGGCCCCACGACGACGACCCAGCCCGGTTACGTGACGGTTCCCCCGACCGCGACCCGACGCAACCTGATCAACGGCGTCCGCTATCCGGTCCGTGGGCCGACGCCTTATGCCGACGGTCGCCCCCGCGCTTATTACGAGTACGGAACGGGCCGAAGCGTCCCGCTGGCCAAGCCCTGGCTGCCGGGAGCACCCGGAGGGCGTTGATTCCGGCCTCGCCATTCTTCGAATTATTCAGCGCGGAAGGCTGATCTGAGCTCGGTCGAAAATACCGGCCAAGATCGTGTCGACTCAACCTGCCTTCTGAGTCGGCGTGGGTCTTGGCCGTTTTGCCGCGCCTTCAGTTGTGTGACGCTCATTGGAACTGAGGGGGCTGCATGCCCGGCTCTTCCGGCCGCGGCTGCGGCTCTCGCGCCACCTCTTCCACAACCTCGCCCTGGGCATCGAAACGGCCGATGCCGGGTGTCCCGTCCGGTCGAATGGCCATGGCGGCCCGGAGCGCCCCGGCCCGATCGTAGACGTTGATTCCGGACGAACCGTCCAGCCCCACGTCCAGCGAGGTGCGAACCCGCCCCTGGGCGTCGAACAGGCCAACCCCCGGCGTCCCATCGGGGCGAATCGCCAATACCAGGCCGAGAGATCCCGGCGCGCTGTGCAGATTGACGCCGGGATTTCCTTGCGGGCTCAATTCCATCGACAGCCGCACCTTCCCCGACTCGTCGAACAGGCCGAGCCCCGGAGTGCCGTCGGGGCGAATCGCCAGGGCGGCACGCATCCGGTTGGATTTATCGCGGAGGACGAATTCCCCCCCCTCAATCGTGGCATGGGATTGCAAGGCCGCCCCGCCGAGGAGCATCAACGAGAGACACGCCATTCCTCCTATCCCGGCCCGTTTCCATCGCTCGCAACGCGCCTGTAACTTCTGATTGGCCAACTCCAGAGCCTCGATACGCTCTAACACTGAGCAGTGTGTCTGCATATTCATCATCGCGGGACTCCGTCAGGGAGGGGAGGAATGTTGGGTCCCGCATAGAGCAAAATATGCACCAAGTACGTTTGAAAAAATGGATTATTTTCTATCTCCTGATTTTCCAATATCTTATGGAGAATCAACGAGATTGATTTTAACCTTGGGAGAGAGGCTTTACGCTTTGTTTTAATGCACAAAGCTAATTTCTTGTGCAGTTCCAAAAAGGGGACATGCTGATTTATTTGGAAGCCTAGGAGAAATGGCGAATTTTGGTCCAGGGAATCTCAGAATTGCAGGATGACGTCGAAGGCGAGGGTGAGCTGACCGCCCCTTGTGCCGTCGTCATAGGGGTGGGTGAATTGTGCCCAATCGTAGCGGATTTCGGGGCGAATCCAGAGATTGGGACGAGGCTTGTAGATCGCGCCGAGGGTCAGCTCATTGAAGGTGTCGTCGAAGCCGGTTGCCAGGCCATTGCCGTCTCGGAAAATCTCCGCGCGGAAGACGCCGGTGATCTTGTCGTGGAACTGGTAGAGGAAGTGGTGGCAGAACCCGTAATAAGTGCCGCGGATCGGGCGGCCGCGCGGTCCCAGGCCGAGGACGTTTCCTTCCGTCACGACGGTCACTTCGGCGGCTTGGGTCAGCTTGTCGCTCCACTGACGGACCAGCACGTTCGACGAGTAGACGAACGTGCTCCGGTTGTAGTAGGGATTGCGCCGGTTTTGGAGTTCGGGGGAGGTGAAGACGCCGACCGGGTAGCTGTCGACCAGGTCGAGATTGGCCGAGGGGAAGAACGGGAGTTGGTTCGGTCCGACGAACAGGGTTGAGGTGAAGGTGGTCTTGCCGGACTCCGAGGTCCAGTTGACCCCGCCCAGATAGCCGTAATGGTAGTTGGAGTCAATCCAGCGGTCGCCGCCGTTGACCGCGCCGCTGGAGACGACCACGTGCTTGGAGAGGTGAAACCTCGCCAATGCTCCCAGGAAGGTGAATGGCGTGTAATTGAGCAGATAGGGGACCGAGAGCAGGGGGCGATTCACCGCCATCACCGACTCGAACCCCGCCGGGGAGTAGAACCGGCCTCCGCGAAGGTCGATCCCCCCTTCGAACAGAACCGGCAGGTGGAGTTCCGCGTACATCTGCGGGAAGTCGACCCCGACGAAGCCCAGGGGCGTGAAGACGTTATTGAACAGGCCGAACGAGTGCGTGAACATCCAGTCATTGCCGAACAGGGTGTCCAGCCGGAAGCCGTAGTCGAATTCGTCCTCCGTCCCCAGCGCGCGTTCGACGATGAAATAATATTGGTTCCCCTGCCACTCGTTGGCGAGCCGGTTGGGAAAGACCGTGACGGTCGACCGGTTGCGCGGATTGAAGCCCGGGGTGGCGGTGTAGCTGTTCTGGATCCAGCCGTAGAGTTGCCAGCGGGAATCCTCCAGGCCGAGGAGCCTGGAGAGATCCCGGATCGGTTTTTCCGCGGGGGTGTCCGGCGCGTTGGCCTGCTCCGACCTGGGGGCGAGCCCGACATTCACCGCGGCGGGTCGAGTGAGGTCGCCGGTCGATCGGGAACTCGGTGGCGTGGAAGCAGGAAGCGAGTCCGCGTCGGAATTCGTCGCAGGGGCCGGGCTCGGCGTCGGCGCCTGGCCATGGGCCTCGCTAGCCCAGATCAATAGCGGGAGAAGCAAAGACAGGACGGTCGCAAACGGACGGACCGTCATGGTCGATTTCCTATCTCCACGACTCTCGGATCAACCTCGGGGCCGGGCGGGACGAGGAACCCGGCCGGATTGATCGCATGGCTTCTCCTCTCAAGATCGGCCATTGAGAGGAGAGATGGCCAGTCGGAATCCGCCGAATGTTCCGGTTTGCTCACGAGGCGCGGCGACGGTGCCGCATCATCCCCGCGAGCCCGAACGCGCCCAGTCCGAGCAGGACGACGCTCGACGGCTCGGGGACGCTGGCCGCGGGAAACGGATCGCCATCGTTATTGAGCAGGCGGACATCCTCGGCGGTCAATGCCGAGTTGAAGACCCGGATCAGCGCCACCTTGCCGTTGCCGTATTCGTACGCGGAAGATCCCTCATTATCCAGGAAAAAGTTCAAGAAATTCGATGCAATCGCGTCCGGCAGGCCCGAGTATCCCACGGCCAGCACCCCGTTGACGTATGCCTGTTCTCCGGTCGGCGAGACGCTGAGCACCAGGTCGTAATAGGTGTTGTTCACCAGGTCCGGGCCGCCTGCATGGCTGCCTCCCTGATAGATGTCGAGCAGGGAAGGGCCGCCACGGCTTCCGAGATATAAACCGGAATCTTCCGCACTCGACGAATCGTGGCTGTTGATGATTCTTCGGAAGTTCGTCCCCGGCGCGCGAGGATCCAGCGTATCCGTGAAGGTGAAGACGACCTCCACGGCATAGTTGTTCGAGGTCAGTGACAGGGACGAGGTGTCCAGCCGGAGCGCGGACTGGAGCGTCGGATCACTGCTGGCGGACATCCGCTCATAGACGGTCCGCGTCTGGCCGAGCACATTCGTATCCGTGACGAACGATCCGGAGTTTAGCGCCGTGAGTGCCGGAGCGCCCGCCTCGTCCGCCGCGAGCGTGCCCTGAAACTGATACGTGGCGACCACGCCGGCGCCGGCGTGGATGTGGGCGGAAAGCAGCAGGGCGATGAGGCCCATCGAGATCCGGATCGGCACCCTCGATCGTGTGAGTGACATGGGATGATCTTCCTTGTGGGGTGAAGTCAATTCGGCGCGCAATTCGATCGACCTCGCAAGCCCTTCGGCGGTCTTGCGAAGGTCGAATGAAGTTTTGAGGACTCAATCTCTAGGATGAAGATCATCGTACTCGCGAGAAAACCGAAATCAATGAAAAAAAAGCATTTTGGAATCAGTCGAATTTCTGTGGTAATCAATATGGTTAATATTAAATGATTTTATGACGTGAATGATGCATGCGCTCCGCCGGCATGGGTTTGACGATGCCCGTTGCGATGGTCACACGATGATCCAGCGATTGCGGGCAGTTGGCGAGAAGGGAAATTTTCCCTAATTATCCCTTGACTGTATCGATAACTGTATTAAAACAATGAGTACAGTTAATCGAGGTGAACTCATGCAGTTTGAAATCGAGGGTGCGAGCCGACTGCCGATCTACCAGCAGCTTGTGCGGCAGGTGCGCGCGGCGATCGCGCGAGGGGACCTGAAGCCCGAGCAGCAGTTGCCCTCGGTGCGCCAGCTCTCACGCGACCTGGTGATCAACCCGAACACGGTGGCGCGGGCCTACACCGAGCTCGAACGCGAGGGCCTGCTCAACAACCGTCCGGGGCGCGGGGTGTTCGTCGCCGAGCCTCGTGGGGAGTTGAACGAGGACGCGCGGCACCGGCGACTCGCGGAAGGTCTCGATGCGTTCCTCACCCAGGCGGTGCATCTCGGCTTTTCGGAGGAGGAAGTGTTGCGGCTCGTGGCGTCGCGTTCGAGCCAGTTCCAGTGGAATTCGGGTGCGGGAAAACCGGGATCGCAATGATGAGAAAGGGGACGCCATGACGCTCGCCATCGAGACGGAGCGGCTGACGAAATACTACGGCCCTCGGTGCGTGGTCAATTCCTTGAACCTGAAGATCCCGGCCGGGACGATCTACGGATTCCTCGGCCGGAACGGTGCGGGCAAGTCGACCACCATCAAGATGCTGATGGGGATGACGCGGCCCAACTCCGGAAGCGCGAGGCTGCTCGGGCACGACAACGCCGAGTTGCCCCCCCGGGTGAAGGAACGCATCGCCTACCTGGCGGAAGGGCATCCCCTCTACCGCTGGATGACGGTCGCCGAGGCGGCGAAGTTCGCCCGGTCGTTCCACGCCGATCGCTGGAATCAGCCCCTCTTCGACCAGATCCTCGACCACTTCGAGCTATCTCGGCGGGCAAAGCTCGGGCGGCTGTCGAACGGCCAGCGGGCGAACGTGTCGCTCGCCCTGGCGATCGCCCCCGATCCCGACCTCCTGATCCTCGACGACCCGACCCTCGGGCTGGATACGGTCGCCCGCCGCGATTTCCTGATGTCGATGATCCAGCTGGTGCAGCGGCAGGGGCGGACGATCCTGTTCAGCTCGCACATCCTGGCCGACGGCGTCCTGCGGGTCGATTGCCCGACCGAGCATTTCAAGGAGAGCCTCAGCAAGGTGGTGCTCGAATTCTCGGGGACGCCGCCGAGCTTCCCCGGCTGCCCGGGGCTGGTCCAGGCGTGGACGGTCGGCCGTCGGCTGGAGCTGGTGATCGTCAATTTCGGCGACGAACAGCGGCGTGTGGTCGAATCTCTCTCGCCCCTCTCCTGGGATGTCTTGGGGATGAATCTCGAAGATGCGTTCGTCGACTACACGCGAGGGCCTCGCCGCGCCCTGCCGGTCTTCGGCGAGGAGACGAGTTCCGCTCAGGATCAGGAACACGATCGAGAGACGAACCGCCCTCAAGGAGCCCGATCATGAGCCATCGCAAAACGTCTCTGCTCCGCCCATTCCTGCTGGCGGTCACTCTGGGAACCGGATTTGCCATGCTCTGGTGGTTCGGCCTGATCTGGCTCGGCGTCTCGATCAAGCAATCGATCCGAGACAGCGAAGTGGATGCCTGGAAGAAACTCCCGCCTCGGGAAAGCCCCGTTGTGACCACCGAAGGAGTGCCGCTCATTCAGCACACGATTCAGAGATCCACATGGCAGCAGAGCTATCGCGATCTCAAGAATAAGCCGCTGAAAATGGGAGAAGACCCGAGGCAACTGCTCCCGGAAATCGGGATGTATGGCCAGTACGCAACCTTCGGTTTTTTCAACCCGCGGCTCGATTGGGGTCTCAGGATCAAGCAATTCGCCGTCGACGGTTCTCCGGATCAGGTCTGGTTCTTCGTGCATGACGGGCTGGAGACGGGGAGCGGCTATTTCGTCGGCTTCGACAAGAAGACCAATCGATGTCTGGGGTACATCGGGCTCGCGGGCTTTCGCGCCGGTTCGGTGCCGGCCGAGGAACGAATCCCCGTGCGCGGGGAGTTGATCGCGACCTATTCCCCCTGGAGCTCGGCGCCGATCTGGGGGCGTGTTCAGTTGGGGAATAATTTCGAGCCCGAGCCGTGGGATCTCCCACAGCGTCAGGTCTTCGTCCCATCGGGAAAGCAGGTCCGTCTCGTTGATCTGGTCGACCATACGGTTTCCACGATCTTCGAGGCCCCGGAGACGATCGAGGCGATCGGAGTTCCGCCCATCGGCTCGGCCTTTCATAGCGATCCGATCAAGAAAGATCGCCCGATCCAGGTCCGGACCCGGCACAAGGTCTACACCATCGATCGCAAGCATCGGGTTGTGCGGGAATTTGCCATCCCGGAGGAAATCGATCTTCGGAGTCGCGTTTCCTGGTATGAGGTCGGCGATGGCCGGGCCTATGCCTTCTTCGCCCATCCCCAGGTTCACGGAAAGCCCCGGGAGATCACCGAATATACCGGCTACGAGGTGGCCCAGGATGGTGCGATCCGCGATCGACACAAGTTGACCTTGCCCAATGGAGCGATCGCGGGAGGGGAGCAGGAAGACTTGATGCTCTTCGACCTGGGGATGCCGGCTCCCTTGTTTCAACTCCTGGTCCGGCCGCTGGCGTTCATGACGGCCGATACCAACCGAACGTTCCTGCAAGCCTCTCGCCTACTCTTCCAATGGACCTGGCCGACGATGCTCGGAACGTTCGGATTATCGCTGGCCCTGGCCTGGCTCACCTGGCGGCGCAGTCGGGCGTTTGGCCTTCCTCGGAAAGATCGGATCGTCTGGACGGTTTTTGTCCTCCTGCTGGGGCTCCCCGCTTACGTCGGTTATTTGCTGCATCGGCGATGGCCTCCGCGCGTCCCTTGCCCGAGTTGCCATGAGAAAGCCCCCCGCGATCGCGAGGCGTGCGCGGAGTGCGGCGTGCCGTTTCCGGAACCGGCCCTCACGGGGATCGAAATCTTCGCGTGATTGGCCGATGCCTGATCGGTGTGAGAATCAAAACTATACTGAAACGACGAATCTGTTCGGCGCGGGTCTCCCGACCCCGCCGA
>CALKTZ010000041.1 GCA_937997355.1 uncultured Planctomycetales bacterium
TTTGTTCGGCGCGGGTCTCCCGACCCCGCCGAAACCCACGACCGAAGGTCTCCCGATCTTGGGCATCGCTCGGGCTTGCGAAAAAAGAGACAGGCACGGCGCTCCGCTTCGAGCCAGTCCCGTTTTCGCTCCGGCCTTCGCTCCAGCACAGTCCCGCGAAAAATGGGACAGGCACGGCGCTCCGCTTCGAGCCAGTCCCCATTTTCGCTTCGGTTCAATGATGTGATCCCCCGCGAGACCCTTAGATCCCGACCCCGCCGGACCCGAGTTCATTCCCAACGGAGCCGACCATGATCCTGGCAATCGTGAAAAAAGAGCTGCGAGAGACCTGGGGGATCGCCGCCCTCGCGCTGGGGGTCTACCTGATCTATGTCGACAAGTTGACGGTTCGAGGCGTCGCGAGACATTTCTCGTTCTTCGGGGCTCTGCCCGAGGTGAGGAACCGCCTCAACGACATCCCGTTTATCGGCGAGAATTTCCTGGGGATGTACGTCCTGATCGGTTTTGGCCTGGCGATCGCCCTGGGGCTGCGTCAATCGGCCTGGGAGCCGAGCCAGGGGACCTCGCTCTACCTGCTGCATCTTCCACTCGGGCGACGGACCCTTTTCCTGGCGAAGTTTGCCACGGGCATTAGCCTGCTCCTGGCATGCATGCTGGTGCCGACGTTGCTGTATGGCCTCTGGGCCGCCGCGCCGGGGACCCACGCGACCCCGTTCGAATGGTCGATGACGGGGCAAGCGTTTCGTGTCTGGTCGGTGATGCCGCTGACCTATCTGGGAGCGTTTGCCAGCGGGATACGCCCGGCACGCTGGTTCGGCACCCGGCTCCTGCCGTTGCCGGCGGTCCTCCTCCCCGCGGTGATCGCCTTCGCCGTCCCTGCCTGGTGGTGGGTGGGTGCACCGGTCATCGCGATCACAACCCTGGTGCTGATCAGCAACATCCTCCTGGTCGCCGAAACCCGCGATTATTGAGCAATAACAATCCTCGATGATCGAAAAGCCATCAAAGTTGGTTCAAGAGTCGATCATATTCCGCGTGCGAACCGATCCAGAACCAGGTGATTGTGTCGCCTTCCCAGAGCCCCAACGCCCGATATCCCGACCCGACGCGCACCGAATAGATCGGCCGGCGCTGGCTGACTCGCTTGAATTGCAGGCTCGGGTGGTACGGATCGGCTCGCCACAAGGTATATGCGCGGGAGGCTTGCCGACGCACCGAATCCGGGAGCCGGCCGAGCCGGTCCAGGAACCCCGCGGTGACGACCGAGTTCATTGAGGGGACCCGGCGGGCGGGAAGACATCATCAAGCGGGCGCGTATCGCCGTTCGCAACTTCCCGTTGCACCTCCGCGACCATGCGATCCCACTGATCGTCGGTCGTCGCGGCGAAACGAGCCGACCAGGTTCGCTCATCATCGAGTTCGGCCAGTAACCGGGCGGCGATCGCATCCTGGTCTTCGATCGGGAGTTTCTCGATCTCGGCGACCGCTTTTTGTAACAGTGTCGTCATCGGGCCTCCGATGGATAAGACGCCTGGCACCGCCATACCAGCTCCAGTTTACCGCATCCCTCTGAGATGAAACCAGCCTCGGCCCAGAGGCATCGGTTCTTGTGCCACCTCCTCGGATCTGGTCCTTGGCCATCACCTCCCGACCTTGCCCTGGAGGGGGTACACAAGTAAACTAGAGGGGTGCTTCGAGGACGGGAAAATCCCTCGGCCTGCCGAGTTTGGGCACCCTCGGATTTTCCGTAAAACCTGGTGGGGC
This sequence comes from uncultured Planctomycetales bacterium, assembly GCA_937997355.1. Taxonomy (GTDB): domain Bacteria; phylum Planctomycetota; class Planctomycetia; order Isosphaerales; family Isosphaeraceae; genus CALKTZ01. The sequence goes on from CALKTZ010000041.1 coordinate 1,765, forward strand.
TAGGTTTTTTTATCGCAAAAGAGAGGGACGGATCGACCGATGAAGCTGTCCCTCAATCCACCCCCCCTCGAAGTCTTTATGCTGGGGATCGTCGATTTCAAGGAAGTCCAGCAGCTCCAGCGTCGGCAGGTCTACGAGGTCGGAGAAGGGGCGGGGGCATCCCTCATCCTCTGCGAGCATCCCCCCACGATCAGCGTCGGCCGGGAAGGGAGCCGGGCGCACATCGCGGCCGATGACGACTTCTTGAAATCGCTCGGGATCGGCGTCCACTGGGTCAATCGGGGGAGCGGGTGCGTGCTGCATCTCCCCGGCCAGCTCGCCGCCTATCTGACCCTCCCCCTCGACGCCTTCGGCCTCACCGTCCAGGACTACCTGGACCGGCTCCACGAGGCGATCCTCGGCGTGCTGGCCGAGTTCACCCTGGTCGGGACCGCCCAGCCGCAGACCGGCGGGGTCTACCTGGGGGAGCAGCGGGTCGCTTCGGTCGGCGTGGCGGTCAATCGCTGGGTCGCCTATCATGGGTTGACGCTCAATGTCGGGCCGAGCCTCAGCCTGTTCCATCTCCTCGACGAGCCCGGGCCGTTCGCCAACCGGCTGCGTCAGACGTCGATGGAATCGAGGCGTCAGCGCACCACGCCGATGGCCAAGGTCCGGGAGTCGATGATCCGGAATCTGGAAGCGACCTTCCGAATCCCGTCGCATCACGTGTACACCAGCCACCCATTGGTCCGCCGGAAAGTATTGAGCCATGCCTACGCCCCCAGCCCGGGATAACTCCAGTTCCAACGGTTTGCCGGGCCTGACGGTCATCGAGCTGGATGCTCCCGCGAACCCATCGATCGACGGCGGCGGGGGAGGCTGCGGCGTCGGCATCGTGGCGATCGAGCCGGCCAGGCCGAAGCGATTGCCGGAATGGCTCCGGCGGCCGATTCCCGCGACGGGGGGCATGGGCTTCACCAAAAGCCTCGTGGCCGACCTCGGCCTGGAGACGATCTGCGAGAGTGCCCGCTGCCCGAATCGCACCGAGTGCTGGACCCGCCGCACGGCGACCTTCATGATTTTGGGGGATACCTGCACCCGGCCTTGCGGGTTTTGCTCGGTGAAGCGGGGACATCCCGAGCCCCTGGCACTGGATGAGCCCGACCGCCTGGCCGAGGCCTGCGCGCGGCTCGGCCTGCGGCATGTGGTGATCACCTCGGTCACCCGCGACGACCTCCCCGACGGCGGCGCCGATCACTTTCGCCGTTGCATCCTGGCCGTCCGCGAGCGCACCGGCGCCACGATCGAGGTCCTCACCCCCGATTTCGATGGCCGGCCCGAGTCGATCGACATCGTCCTCGATGCCGCGCCCGAGGTCTTCAACCACAACCTGGAGACGGTCGCCCGGCTCCAGCAGTACGTCCGCCGCAAGGCGCAGTACGAGGTGAGCCTCAAGGTCCTGGAACACGTCAAGAAGGCCCGGCCGGAAGTCCGGACCAAGAGCGGGCTCATGCTCGGGCTCGGCGAGACGACCGAGGAGCTGATCGAAACCTTCGCCGATCTCCGCGAGGTCGGCTGCGACTTCCTCACCCTGGGGCAGTATCTCCAGCCGTCGACGACCCGCTATCTCCAGGTGTCGCGGTATGTCCCCCCCGAGGAGTTCGACGAGCTGGGGCGGATCGCCCGGCAGTTGGGCTTCGCCGACGTCGCCAGCGGGCCTTATGTGCGGTCGAGCTATCACGCCGACGAGATGGCAAAAATGAACATCACGCCGCATTGATCATTGAATTCACGCCTCCGATACTCGGCTGAGACCTTCAACCCGCGGCCGCCTTACCGGAATTCTCTCAAGAATGCCGCTTGAAGGGCGGGGCTTGCTCGCTCCTTGACCGCCGCCTCGATCCGTTCACGGATTCGCGAATCATCCTTGTAAATTCGGAGCGCGGTCAAGGAAGCGGCCGCCCTCGGCTCCGGCCCGGTCGCGACGAGCTCGATCAGGTAGTCGATGGCAACGGGACGCCGCAGGATGGCGATCGCGAGGAGGATCTGCTGGTTCAATTCCCGGGAGACGGATCGATTCAGGCACATCCTGAGAGGTTCGAGGGCTTCGGGCAATCGCGATTTTCCGAGGGCCAGGGTAGCGGCTTCGCATTTGTCCGCGTCGATCGGATCGAGGAAATCGGCGACGAAGGAGAGGTTCTCCTCGTGATCGACCGCCAGGAGCCCGCCGAGGCATTCGGAAAGCACGTCCGGGTCCTTGTCGCCGATGAGGGCCTTCAATCGGAGCACCAGCCCCGCGCCTTCGGTCCCGACCGCCCCGATCGCCACGGCGGCGGCCCCCCTCACTTCCTTCGATGGATCGATGAGGGCATCGACCAGCAGGGGGAGCGAGCTGGAGCCTTCGATCCGCGCGAGGGCGATGAGCGCCGCGGCGCGAAGCGGAGGGGCGGAATCTTCGGGAGGTCCCCAGGCCGGCTCAAACTGGATGTGTCTCGCCGCTTTCCGGAAGATTTCCGTCCCCTGATGCTCCATCTTGTTCAGCGCCTCGACGATCGCGATCTTGGCCCGGCAGAGCTTGTCGTCCTTGAGCGGATGGGCCATGAACCGGTCGAAGGCGGCCTCGAGATCCCTGGCCAGATCGTTGAGGGTGTTCTCACCGGCGATCGCCGCTGCGGCGGCAACGACCAGATTCGACCGGTCGCCGATTCGTTTCCGAAGCTCGGGGAGTGTCTCGGAGTTGATGATTTGCCCGCGGAGTGACCGGAGTGTTGCCAGCTTGTCGTCGAGTGATTCGCGGCCTGCCATGATGCGTCCCGGGGCGGAGTGAACGGTTCATCGATCGACCGGTATCATACTCCAATCCTCGTTCTCACATGCGAAGTCGGCCTTGCCGTGACGCTCGAAGCACGGCCGATGAGCCGGCGATGACTCACGCCGGGCGACTTGAGCGACGGGTGCCCCACCCGATTTTGGCGAGGCGCAGGGGACTGTCCCGATTTTCCACGTCAATGAGCCGATGACCGCACGATCTTACCGATCGTGGAAAATGGGACTGTCCCCGGAGGCGAGTCCCGATGCCAAAATCGGGTGGGGCGTGGGGCACCCTGAGCGACCGCGCATCTTGTCGTGTCGTCCGGCGATTGCGACAATTGGAGGAATCCAAAGTGCGATGAACCGGGCGCGTGCGATTCGTGTCCGGTCAGCATCCATTCCGGGGGCCGTCGTCGGTCGTGCGGCCCTCTTTTCCTTGATGGGACCGGCTCGTTTACACGTTGTTTGAATCGTTTCGAGGCAGACGGGAATGACGGAAACTCTGTTTCAGAAGGTTTGGAATCGCCACGTAGTCGCCGAGACCGACGAGGCGACGTTGCTTTATATCGACAGGCACCTGGTGCACGAGGTGACGAGCCCGCAGGCATTCGAAGGGCTCCGGCTCTCGGGCCGGAAGGTACGCCGGACCGATCTCACCTTCGCCACGGTCGATCACAACGTCCCCACCGAGAATCAATTCGACATCAAGGAGCCGATGTCGCGGCGGCAGGTCGAGGCGCTCCGGGCCAACAGCCGGGAATTC
>CALKTZ010000042.1 GCA_937997355.1 uncultured Planctomycetales bacterium
CCTGGTCCTCATCGATTCCTCATCGATCGGCCCGGCTCTTTTCAGCGGGCGGAGGCGAAACGCCCGGAATTCCTGGAGAACCCGGACTCGCGGAACGAACTGCCCGGCACGGACCTTGTCGAATGCACGGGCGAGGCACTAGGCTAGCCTCGATCCGGCGTCGCGATCGCACGCGAGACGAGATCGGCTCGATCCCCGGGCTTTTCAAAGACAATCCGACAAGGAAAATGGTCCCATGCCAACCGTAACCGTCGATGGTGAGAAATCGTTTGAGGTCGAGGCCGGCAAGAAGCTCGTACTGGCAATCGAGGATGCCGGGATCGACATCATGCACAGGTGCGGCGGCAATGCGCGTTGCACGACCTGCCGGGTCGAGGTGATCGCCGGAGATCCGGGGCCGATGGAACAAGCCGAGCGCGATCGGCTCGCTCGCGAAGCGGACCTGGCGCCGAATATCCGCCTGTCCTGCCAGATCCGGGTCGAGTCGGACCTCACCGTCAAGGTCATCAGCCGAGCGTCCGTCACCGGCGTTGCCGCCGGCACCCGACCGATGGACTGAACCGTCACGCGGGCGCATGACAAAAGGACAGGCGACGGCGGAATCATCCTGGGCCGTCGCCTGTCCTTTTCAATTTCAAATCCAAGCTTGCGAAAGGTTATTTCTGCCCTTCCGCGCACTTCTTGCAGCGGGCCGATCGACGGCGGACCTGGCCGCCGCAGCGCGAGCACCGATGATACTTCGTTGCACCGAATTTCTTCTTGCGGGGTCGAAGGGCCACGGGAAACCACCTCTCCGGGATCGTTTGGACTGATGTTTCGAGGGGCTTCGGAACTCGAAGCTCCGAGCCGCTCCCCGATCACCACCGCCGGGGAGAAGGGAGAAAGTGTAGCAAATCACGCAATCCGTGACCAGGGGTTCAAGAATCGGCCAAGAACGCTGTGATGCAACTTGACGTCGGTCAATATGAGGAAGCGATTTACCTCATACCTCCACCGCCCATCCCTCCCATTCCGCCGCCAAATCCGCCCCCGCCACCAAATCCCACCGGTTGATTCCCTTCCAAAATCAAGAGCGCCTGCTCCAACTCGACACCAACCCCTTCATCAATGCCCAACTCAACTTTCGCCTCCTTCAGCTCCTGATAAATGCCCTTGGGCGAGCTGATCATCAAGAAGCCATCATGAACGCAATAGGCCAGCCCAAGCTGCTTGAGAACGAGCCGCAGCGTTGTTTTCAGAGGAATCCCATCCAATTTCACCTGAATGGGTGACTGAAGTGTCTTCTCCGCTTCCTGCAAGCCGACCGGGTCCACGTAGATCGGGATTCCGGTATATCGTGGATCCGCCGTGGCCGATTGGATGTATTTCAGGACATCCTCAAGAGGGGTTTCGTTGCCGAAGTCCATCGAGATCGGTGACTCAAGCTTTTCCAGCACCGCTTTCGTCTTTGCGTTCTCATCCGCTTCCGCGACCGCCTTGGCGAGTTCGAGATTCAACTGTCGCTGGATTGAGGCGATTTGCTCACGAGTCGCTTTGCTCGGCTCACGACCCTTTAGTATGGCCCCGAGTCCTCCTTCGCCTCGCGCGGTACCTTTCATCTGATTGTCATCGTCAGCACGAGATCGACGAGCCGGGTCCGGAGCGTTCTCTCGTGCCTTGTTACCCCCCGAGGCTGACGGAGCAGGCGTCTTCCCAGGGTCGGGACGGGTGGGGGACTTGGCATCTCCGCCTTGCGTCCCGCCGTTACCAACTGAAGCGGGGGCCTTTGCATCCGCGCCTTGCGTTCCACCGCCGTATTGAAATGCCACCACGCTGGCGCCGGACGAGACGATTCCAACGCCGATAACGGCGGGGATCAGGACGGTGCGAAGCTGTGAGACGACCATGGTTCGGATGACTCCTTGAGCGATGGTGGCGACCGAGAGAGAAATGGCGGTAGAGGCCGCCAGGTTGCGTACCGATTCACCGGAGACGAGCAACGCGGAGCGAATCGCTTTCACTTGAAGGGACGGGGGCACGGAAGCCGCGAAAGCCGAGCGATCGAGACTCGATGCGAGGATTGACGCGGACAGGCCAACCCCGTGGCGAACCAGCCGATTCCGCAGCAGTTCGCGGGCTCGGGCCAGCCGACCTTTCACCGATCCGATCGGCCATTGAAGCTGCTCGGCCGCCTCTTCGTGGGTCAGCCCCTCGAAGTAGCAGAGCACGACCGGAATCCGATAGCGGTCGGGGAGATGGCGAACCTCTTCATGGAGTTTGAGGCAGGTCTCCGGATCGAGCGGTTCCGGGCCTCGACCATCTCTCAGATTGGAGACATCGCCGTCACGAGAGATCCGGGCCTCTCGGCGTAAGGCCAACGATCGGGCACGACGAGCCACCCGGTACGCCACCCCGTGCAGCCAGTTCCCGAGCAATTCTCGACGCCGCAACGACGAGGCGCGTCGAGCCAGGACGATGAAGGTCGCTTGAAACGCGTCGT
>CALKTZ010000043.1 GCA_937997355.1 uncultured Planctomycetales bacterium
GCCGCGAGCCGCGGGGTGCGGTTCGCCCTGGCCGATCTCCCCGCGCCCCCGTCGCCTGCCAGACCTCCCGCCGGCCCGAAGCCGGACGCGGCCCCGAAATCCACCGGGGCCAGGGTCCTGAAACTCCCGGAGGTTCCGTTCTCCTACAGCAAGAATCCCTTGCCGCCCCACTTCCTCACGCCGGGGGCGTTGGTCTTCGATGCGATGTCGGCGGACAACCCCATCACCGACTGGGGGGCCACGCTCGGCCGCGTCCTCTTCCACGACACCCGGCTCTCCGCGAGCGACTCCGTCTCGTGCGCCTCCTGCCACCAGCAGGAGCGGGCCTTCGCCGACTCCCGGCGGTTCCTGATGGGCCACGCGGGGACGGAGACCGACCGCAATGGCATGAGCCTGGTCAACCTGCGGTACACCAGGGCCGGCTTCTTCTGGGACATCCGCGCCAAGACCCTCGAAGAACAGGTGCTGATGCCGATCCAGAGCCGCGTGGAGATGGGGCAGAGCCTGGAGAAAGTCGCCGCGACCCTCCGGGACGATGATCGCTATCCCCCCCTGTTCGAGAAGGCATTCCAGGATTCTGCAATCTCTTCGGACCGGATCGCCCGGGCGATTGCCCAGTTCGTGCGGTCGATGGTCTCGTATCGGTCGCGCTACGACGAAGGGCTGGTGAAGGTCGATGCGATCGAGAAGGACTTCCCCAACTACAACGCCGACGAGAACCTCGGCAAGACCCTGTTCCTGGAGAAGTGCGCCATCTGTCATCGCGACGGCCGGGGGACGCAGTCGGCCCACTTCTCGATGTTCACCGCGCTCAACAACGGCATCGACCGGACCGGCGAGGAGCTGGACGCCGGGCGGGGCGACGTGACGTTCATCCCGAGCGACGTCGGCCTGTTCAAGCCGTCCGACCTGCGGAACGTCGAGCGGACCGCCCCCTACATGCACGACGGCCGGTTCCAGACGCTTGAAGAAGTGATCGACCACTACAGCGAAGGGGTGAACCGCCATCCCAATGTCTCCGGATTCATCTTCCGCATGAACTTCAACGATCAGGAAAAGCGGGCGCTGGTCGCCTTCCTCAAGACCCTCACCGACGACGCGTTCCTGAACGATCCCCGCTTCTCGAACCCCTGGGTCGAGGGGACCGGCACGACCGCGGCGCTCGCCCCCACGCAAACCGCGGCGGCATCGACGAAACCCCCGGCAACGGCTCCGGCGGCCCCGCGAGCCCCGCGCGGGCCGATGAGCGCCGAGGAGCGCGTGCAGCGTTTGACGAAAGGCGAGGGGCTCCCGGCCGGGGAGGCGCTCCCCTGGCTCCACTCTCTCGACAAGGACGGCGACGGCCACCTGAGCCGCGAGGAGACGCAACCGCTGGCGAAGCTGCTCGCGAAGAACGGCACGCCCCCCCGGTTCGATCGTCGGCGGTTCGCCCTCGGCGCCGGCGGTTTGCGGCTGGCCCGAGGCGGGGAGGCCCCCCCGGCGTTGATGGTCTTCGATAAAAACAAGGATGGCCGGGTCGATCGGGAGGAGTTGCCGCCGCCGAGGCGCTACCTGCTGGAAGTCGGCGATGCCGACGGCGACGGCCGCCTGAGCCTCGAAGAGGCCCGCGCGGTCGAGACGCTCGAACGCTTCATCTCGCTCCAGCAGAACGACCGCGATCGGACGCGGGTTCAGCGGCTCATCCGGTCGTTCGTCCCCTCCGAATCGCGGGCCGGAAGTATCGAGAAGGCGTTCCGCGAGTTGAAAACGACCCACGATCAGGGCACGGTCTCCCGGAACATGGAGCTCGCCTCCCGGCTGGAGGCCCTGATGGGGGCCGATGCCTATTCGCGATTCCAGAACGCGATGCTCGAAAAGCAGGATTCCCGCGACTTCGGCGGCCGAGGCGGCGGACCCCCGTCGCTCGACGCGTTCTCCGACCAGATCTTCGAATTCGACGCCGATCGCGACGGCCGTCTGAACTCATCCGAGCAGGCGGTCCTGGCCTCCGCGCTTGACGAGACGCCGGGGGGCTTCGGTGCCCCGCGCAAGCCCCTCCCGGCCGTGAAGCAGTTCCTCAAGCGGGTCCAGGCCCGCGACCTCGATCACGACGGCCAGGTCGCCGAGGGGGAGCTTCCGGAGCGGATGCGCGTCTCCCTGATGGCCGCCGACCTGGACAACAACCGGACGATCAGCAACCGGGAATTGAACGACTATTACCGCAAGACGGGCTTCGAACGGCTGCTCGACGAGGGGATCTACACGGGGGGCGGCTTCGCCAACGCCTTCAGCCGATCGGCCCGGCTCCTGAAGGGGCTGGAACTCCCGCCCGAAGTCGCCGATCAAGCCGCAACGCTGATCGACGAGCACGACCGACGGCTCCAGGCGTCGATCGTGGAATCCGTCGTCGCCACGGGCCGCCTGCTGCGAGACGCGAAAGCCGACCGGCCTGGAAACCTCTGATGGAACCGGAGCGAAAATGGGGACTGGCTCGGAACGCAGTGACGTGCCTGTCCCCTTTTTTCGCGAGACCGGGCACAGGCCGCCGTCCTGGAGACCTTCGGTCGGCCGTTTCGGCGGGGTCGGGAGACCCGCGCCGATCAGAAGACGTCTGTGCGCAATCCGACTGTGAATCGCTCTAATATCAAGGCCTTCGCATGAGTTTTCGCCATTCTCCGATCGTGTTTGTCTTGATGTTCGGAGCCGCCTTCGCGGAGGACGATCTTCAAAAGCCCCTGAAACAGGGGGACGTCACGCAGGGGACGCTCAAGGCGAGCGAGGCGCGAGCCGTCAAGATCGAGACGCCGCCGGGGAGTTATGTCCGGGGGCGATTCGACGGCCGCAACCTCCGCGTCACGCTGCTCGACGACTCCGGGAAGCCCGAGCGGGTGCTGATCGCCCATGGCGGCATCCGCCAGGAATTCCAGTTCATGGCCGACGGCCGATCGACGTGCCGGCTGGAGCTTCGCCCGGTCGGGGAATCGGAGGAATCGTATTCCCTGGAGGTTGAATCCGTCGTCCCTCCTTCGGCCCAGAAGGCTCCCAGGGTGGTTCTCGAAAGTCCTCGTCTGCGCACGCTCCAGGAAACGCTGGCGGACGGAGGGACCACGGACGCGTTCTGGGACGAGGTGAAGCAAAGGAATCGGGGTCCGCTGGTCGAGCGAGACGGGGCGGAACCGCCGCTCGAACCGGGGACCAGCCTGGTCACCTTCCTGTGGCGCGGCGCGAAGCGGAACGTCCGCCTCTTCGGCGCCCCTTCGAACGATCACGACGAGATGAAGCGGCTCGGCGATTCCGACGTCTGGTACGGCAGTTACCGGGTGCCGGATTCGGCCCGGGTGACCTACAAGTTCGCCCCGGATGTTCCGGAGCTCGATGCCCCGTTCATGATCCGTCGCCGGGCGATCCTGGCCACCGCCCAGCGTGACCCATTCAACCCGCTCAGCGTGCCTCCGCGAGAGTTGCCCGACAAGTATGCGGGCGAATCGCTGGTCGAGCTTCCCGGGGCGATCCGCCAGCCCTGGCTGGACCTTCGCTCGGAGGTGAAGCCGGGGACCGTCGAACGCCGGCAAATCCGGAGTGAAGTCCTCGGCAACGTCCGCGATGTCTACCTCTATCGGCCGCATGGCTATGTGCCGGGCGCGGGAGAAAATGCCCTCCTGGTCGCCTTCGATGGCGACCGTTATGTGGATCAGGTGGAGGCCCCTCGGGCGCTGGACAACCTGATCGCCGCGAGGGCGATCCCGCCGACGGCCGCCCTGTTCCTCGCCAATGCCACGGCCGAAAGCCGATCCGTCGAGCTCCCCCCCAATCCGAAGTTCGTCCGGTTCCTCGCGGACGAGCTGATCCCCTGGGCGCGGCGGCAAAACATCTCCGCGACGGCGGGTTCCACGGTCGTGGCGGGGGCCAGCTACGGGGGGCTCGCGGCGGCCTATGCGGGGTGGACCCGCCCCGACGTGTTCGGCAAGGTCTTCAGCCAGTCCGGCTCGTTCTGGTGGGCGCCGGGAGCCGGGCCGGGGGGCGGCAATCGCCAGGTCGAGCCCGAATGGCTCACCCGGCAGATCGCGGAGTCTCCGCTCCGGCCGGTCCGGTTCTATCTGGAAGCCGGGGTGTTCGAGGTCGGCCAGCGCGGGGATGCCGGCATCCTCCAGACCACTCGGCACCTTCGCGATGTCCTGAAGGCCAGGGGATACGCGGTCGACCACGCGGAGCCGGCCGGCGCCCATGGCTACGACTACTGGCGCTACTCGTTCCCGGACGGGCTCGTCGCCCTCCTGGGTAAGCAGGCGGCCGGGGCGAAGTGATAGCTATTCGGATTCCTGGTCGTGATCGGCATCCCCGCCGGTCCCGTCGGGGAAGGTCTTCCATCGCTCCTTGAGGGCCTGGGCGATCGATACGAACTCCTCGACGTTCAGGGCCTCGGCGCGGAGCCGGCCTTCGAAGCCGAGGGCTTCGAGGAACTCGCCGACCTCGGCCTTGTCCCACGAGCCTTTCCAGATCCCGGCGAGGACATGCCGCAGGTTCTTGCGGCGATGGAGGAACGTCCGGCGCACCACCTGGTGGAACCAGGGGACGTCGCCGATCGCGGCCCGCTTGGCGGCGTTGGGGATGATCGACACGATCGCGGAGTCGACCTTCGGCGGCGGCCAGAAGACCGAAGGGGGGAGCCCCCGCACGATCGAGACCTCGGCCAGTGCCTGCACCGTCACCGAGAGGGCGCTATAGTCGGGGGTGTTCGGCCCGGCGATCATGCGGTCGGCCAGCTCCCGCTGGATGGTGACCATCATGACCGACGGGCAAAGGTCGGGGTCGGGATGGACCAGCAGATTCGAGATGACCGGCGTGGCCACGTTGTAGGGGAGATTGGCCACCAGCTTGAGGGGGCTGGGGCTAGGGCCGGTTGAATCGGGGCGATTCGCCCGGGCCGCCGCCAGGGCCGATCGGACGTTGTCGAGGACGATCGGGTTGAGCCGGTTCTTGGACTTGAGGGCGTCCACATTCAGGACCCGGACGTTCGACATCCCGGCCACCACCGCGCCGGCCAGCCTGGCCATGGCCGGGTCGATCTCCACGGCGATCACCGCCGCCCCGCGCGCCGCCATGAGGGCCGTCAGGGCGCCGGCCCCGGGGCCGATCTCCAGGATCACGTCCCCCGGGCCGACCTCGGCGGTCTTCACGATCAGCTCGTGGAGATTCAGGTCGATGAGGAAGTTCTGCCCGAGCGCCCGGCGCGTGGCGATCCCTTCCTGGGCGAATAGGTTCCGCAAATACGATTGGGTCTGACGCGTCGTTTCCATAACGCTCAAGGGTGGCACGCAACGCCCGGAAAGGGAAGACGGAAGGACGAAAAAGAGCCGGCGGTTCGGTTGCGGGGCTCTCGGGCATCAGTCGTTGTATGTTGAAAATATTCTACATAATTCTCGTAAGATTTGATTTTCTTCCGGAATTATCTAGGATTCCGAATTTTTGCTCAGCATAATGTGCTTGTTATGTGTGGATTAGCAGTAAGGCGAACGGATTAGTTCCGAATCTGCTTGTCAATATGCGCCGGGCCAGCAAACACTCCGGAATTTTTCAGGTCGTTGGTGGGTGTTCTCCCGGCAGCGACATCCACTAAAGGACAGTGGCACCCCGCCGATGCGAAGACGCCTGTGGTCGGGGAGAGTTTTTAACATTTAGATTCGAACAAGATCCGGCCTCGAGGGTTCACCTCGAGGCCCGAAGAAAAGGATGGACCTTCTATGAGGAAGTGTATCACTCTGGCGATCGGTCTGTTTGCTCTTTCCGCCGTGATCCTGGCCGCGCCGGTTCGAGGAGACTTGATCCAGGCGACTTCATTCCCGGATGCGCTCGGCTCGACCACCATGACCATCGCTTATGACGGGACCTATTACTGGTCGTCCACCGGCGGAAGCGCTGGTGAAATTCGTGAAGCCCAGTATGATTCGTCCGGGAATCTGATCGCCACCTATGCTCCGGGGTTGGATTTCCGCTCGATCTTCACGAATGCCGCCGGGCAGGTCTTCGCCCGAGCATACTCCGACCCAAGGATTTACATCCAGACCTCGCCGGGGGTGTTCACCCCTTATGCTACCTTGAGCGGCGGTTCGTTGCACGATCAATCGTCCGTGGTGCTCAACGGCGCGGGGACCGAGTACATCGCCATGCTCGTCGGCTCGGTCTCTCGCTGGGATCTCGGCGGGAACTTCCTGGGCTCTACCATTCTGAGCGGCTATGGCAGCGGTGACGGCGAGACGAGCTATCCCCAGAACCGAGGCATCGGGGCGGCGGGGAATTCTTATTTCACCTACAGCAATGGCGTGATGTCCACCTGGGATCTGGCCGGGAACCGGATCGCGACCGACAACCTGATCGGCGCGGGGACGAGTTTCAGCTCCTTCTTCAGCTTCAGCTACACCCGCGGGATGCCCTTCGTCATCGACGATGCGGGCGGGACCTGGCGAGGTTTCTCCGTCGACGGGAATATCCCGTCGGGGGCGGTTCCCGAGCCTTCAAGCCTCGCGATGCTCGGCATCGGCGCCCTGGGAGCGGCCTCGCTGATCCGGCGTAAGCGATTCTCCGCCTAAAGCTTATCAGTTGAGAGCAGTCCTGCCTGATCCCTCGCGGGTTTGGTCTTCGGCCCCGGATGAAGATTCATCCGGGCCGGTGATTGAGCCCGCGATTTGCTTTTCGAAACAACCTTAATGCTACTCCGTTAAATCTTTCAGAAATCCAGGGAAAACAGAGATTTTTACTACCGAAAAGGCCCGTAATCCCTGCGTTTTTGACGAAGCTAACGGAGTAGCATTAAGAAATTGCCGGAATCCCTCCACGATTCAAAAATTGGGTTCGTTTCGCAGATTTGGCGAGTCTGCAAAATTGGGTTTGTTCGGTGAAAAACAGTGTTTGGCAAAATTGGGTTTGTTCGGCACGAAGCGTATCTCTTGAAATTGGGTTTGTTCGGTCAAATTGACCGGCTCGAAAATTGGGTTTGTTTGGTCAATTTACATGGAATCAGGAAAATTGGGTCCGTTCGGTGATTTAGAACTTGGATTCGTTCGGCGCGAGTTCTCCACTATCGGCAAATTGACACCGGGCAGCATCGCCATCGTCTCCGCAATTTAAAACCATGATGTGATGCTTGGTGTCATTAGATTCAACATGATCTCGCGAGCGGTTTCCGGACCGGCCGATTGCCGACTTCGCCGACAACCATTTCGAATTCTCCCCAAGAGAATTTATTCCATCGATCCGAAGCGGAAAATACTCAGGTACCCCAATTTGCCGGAAATGGCGATTGGTGATTTTTGCAACTATTTTCGTGTCATTCGGTTATAGCTCACGTGAAGGATTTCTAAAGATACCCTGAAAATTAAATCTAATTCTCGATCGGATTAATGTTGATTAAGTTCATCAAGTAAATAAGATAATAAAAAATGAAATCTCGGTATTCCCGATCGAATCGATGTTGGAACTGGCGATTCGGACGGGATCGGGCCTTGCCGGGCGGAGATCCGGCCGCGAGCCCCGCCGCGATGGAGATTGTGGGGCCGAGGCGGATGACGCGATTGCCGTCGCGCGACGGACTGGTTGCGTCCCTCTCGGCCGATGCTTTTGAGAATGAAAATAAGGATTATGTCGATGTTGATCATTCGTTCCGATATGCGTGGCGGGGACCGGGCGGGCGCGATCGCGAAACCCGAGGTATTCCGCGATCATCCCGGCCGGTTCGGTTTCACCCTGATCGAGCTTCTGGTGGTGATCGCGATCATCGCGGTCCTCATCGCCCTGCTGCTGCCGGCGGTGCAGTCGGCCCGAGAGGCGGCGCGTCGGATTCAATGCACCAACAACCTGAAGCAGATCGGGTTGGCGCTCCACAATTACCACTCGCGAAACAATGCTTTCCCGCTGGGGTCGTCGTATAACATGGATCTCTCGGTCGGCTCGTATGCCACCGGGAACAACTGGAGCAGCCTCGGGCTGATCCTGTCCGACGTCGAGCAGGCCCCCATGTACAACGCGATCAACTTCAACTGGGGGGTGGTGGCCAACGGCAGCACGACCTTCACGGCCTTCTGGATTAACAGCACGGTGGTCAACGCGAAGATCGCCAACTATCTCTGCCCGTCCGACCCCAACGCGGGGAACCCGAACACCAACAACTACCACGCCAGCATGGGGACGACCTCGACGCTCGGCACTCCCGGCAGCGACGGCCTCTTCACCTACCGACTCTCCTACGGGATCGACGGCAACACCGACGGCACGGCCAACACCATCGCGTTCGCCGAGGCCCTGACCGGGCCGCCGCAATCGGCCTATGTGCCGACCATCAGCCTGACCAATGTGTCGGCGATCCCGACCGGGGCGCATCAGACGAGTGCCTATCTGGATCAGGTGTCGGTGCTGGCCGGCTTGCAGAGCTGCAACCAGGCGTATCGGAGCCAGACGGCGACCCTGACCAACATCCGGGGCCAGTACTGGGCCAAGGGGTCGCAGGGGCACACGCTGTTCAACACGATTGTCCCGCCAAGCTCCACGCAGTACACCTGGAGCTCGTGCAGCGACGTGAACATCGGCAAGTCGCCTTACAACAACGCCGGCAGCGCCCACCCCGGCGGGGCCAACGTCCTGTTCGGCGACGGCAGCGTCCACTTCATCAAGGGCACGATCAGCATGCCCACCTGGTGGGCGCTGGGAACCAGGGCCGGCGGCGAAGTCCTCAGCGCCGACAGCTACTGATCGGCGGCGAAGCAATCCACGAGGGCCGGTTATCTCGGGAGAATGAACGCGATGGTTCGAGCGAAGGCAGGCTGGCGGGGGATCGGGCGTGGGTTGGTCCTCCTCGGTGCGATGGCCGGAGGAGGGGG
>CALKTZ010000044.1 GCA_937997355.1 uncultured Planctomycetales bacterium
ATCCGCTTGCCCGTCCCGTTGCACTGCGGGCATTGAAATTCAGTCCAAAACAACGGCCTTGTTAATTTCACTGCGGGGAAATCATCCTTGGATGCCAGGGCGTAAAGCACCCCTTCGCCGAGGCATTTGGGGCATTTGTTTTCGTCAGCCATCCGCCACCTCGGCTTTCTTCGCCCTGATCACGTTCGCGCATCGCAGGCACCGGAATGCCCCGAATGAGCGATCGAACATCAGCTTCGCCGCCTCCTCTCCGCAGTTGTCGCAGTCGGATGCGGGAATCGGCTTGCCGGCGTCGGCGGGCTGATCGGGCGGATTGGTTGGCTCCCCCGGCATCAGATCCGCGAATCGGCACCAGCGGTGAATTGGGTAGTTGCTCTGCTCCCACACTTCGGGGTCATCAGCATAAGTCGCCACGGTCTGCCGCCATGCGCCACAATCCCACGTCATGTCTTCGATCCAGTAATGTCCGGTCTTTGATTGATACACGATCGCAATCCGCTCCCCTTCCTCCGGATTCTCCGGCAGGCTTCCGCCCCGAGCCGGGCCGTCATGCCACGCGGGCTGCGCGGCCAGTCTCCTCCCCGCCTCATCGGCCAGCGACTCCGCGACGTGCTCGCCGACGAAGACGCCGTGCGGTCCTTGCGGGTAGCCGAGAGTCTGGCCGAGAGCCTGGCAAATGCTGTCATTTTGGCGAGAGAGTCGGTCTTTCGCCTCCGCGAGTTGGGCGCGGAGGGAGTCGATTTCGGCGGCGGCGAGGCGTAGGCCGTCGGCCGCAGAATCGAGAGTCGCGCTCGGCGATTCAGTCTCTTGCAATTCGACAATCTGGCTGGCTGATCGCCGCAATTCCTTCGTGTCAACCGACATTCTCCCCTCCCTTCGGCGGCAGGCCGGCGGCGTCTCTGGCAGCTTCAGCCTTGGTGGCGTGCCACGCAGCCCCGTCTCGGGCTACCGACCAGTAGCCTTTCTGGTTCTGGATAACGTCGTTCCGCTCGCCGCCACCAAACAGTTGCGGCCATTCATCGATCAGCGTATCCCGCTCCCGCCGCAGTTCGGCGTTCTCGGCGCGGAGGCGGGAGAGTTCGGCGAGGATGGCGCGGATCGCATTAGCCGTGGTAATAAACCCCCTGAGGAATTCACGGGTTCCAACCACTGTGAATTTTGGCTCCGCGCGGCACGTTGTTATGAACTCGACCTGATTACGCCTCACGGACTTCAAGACTTTGACCGCTCGTTCAATCTTCATCCGTCCTCCCTTCGAAGGTTGGGGGTTCGAGGATTTCCACGTCGACGATGACGTTATAGTTCTCGTCCGAAATCCTGGCCTCGGTCACTCGGCAGACTCCCTTTTGGTAGACGTGGTTATCCAAGTATTCCTGGATAACTTTGATCAAGTCGGGGTCTGTGAATTCGATGGTGGTTTTCATCTCCCGTCCCCCTCTCCCTGGAGCACGCCGCGTCGCTGGCGGCTGGCGAGTTTGGCGATGTTGCGGTCGAGGACGGATTCGAGGGAGGAGCCGAAAGCGGTGGCGATATATGCGATTTGGTGGACCAGCCTCGGAAGCTCGCCCGCAATGGTCAGGCTTGACCAATGCGCAATATTGCAGCCGAGCACTCCGGATAAGCTTCCGAGCGTTGCAATGCGCGGGGCGACGAGAGAGCGAAGCCCAGTGCTGGCAGGTGGCCCGGCGAGGATTTTGGCATCCTTCTCCGTCGCAATCTGAGCACAATACCAGAGGCAATCCCCCAATTCGTCCAATATCTGCTCCCGTAGCACGTCCTCCGGCGTCCCGTCCCGGATGCTTTTCTTCAGCTTGCCCGCCAGCTCGCCGACCTCGCTGATCAGCCCGAGCACGCAGTATTCGAGAGCCCGATCCCTCGGGTAGATCGCGGTGGCCCGCGAGGCGGTCTGGTATTCGCGTAGGTTCATTTGTTAGCCTTTCGCCCATAAGGATTATGTGCCTTTGCTCGATCTATCGCCGTCCGTTCCGACCACATCGCCGAGCGTTCGCCGTAAACGCAGATCGATCCAATATCCGGGTCTGTCTCCCAGATCGTGAATCCCCACTCTCCCGCAATCGACTGCACGACCGCTTCAAAGCCGGGGGCAATCAGGATGTGATAGGCCCCGTATTCTGACTCGGATTCCCGCCAAATTTCTGACTTGGTACTGCTCACCGAACCTCCCTCACCCTGATCGTCGTCCCAACCTCTTGCCCCTTGTGCCGCTCGAATTTCACGCTTCCTCGTACCACCTGGCCAACCCGCCCGCACATGCCCAGTGCGTCCTCGATCGCCGGCCAGATCGCCTCCGCGGGTGGCCTATGCTGCCCTTTCCTGAGCAACACCGTCAGATCCACCGCCCGTGGCTCCGTCGAGTGCGGCAACCCGGCCTCGTCGCACGCGGCCGAGATGACGCGCCGGTCATCCTCGCGGGCGAAATATCGCTCCTGTTTCGTGAGCCGCGAGTCCTCCCGCGTCGGCTGCCAGTGGGGGATGGTAATCGTCCAGTGTTTCGGCTTCGACGGCGGCACCGGCAATTCGGCGGTGAGGCGTCGCGGGAGCAGGATGGCCGAGGCGGCGATGAGGCCGAGGGAGAGGAGGAGTAGGAGTTTTTTCATGTGTTGGTCCTTTCGTGCTCGGCGGCGGCACTTTTGTACGCTTGATTGCACGGCTCGCAATATTCGCCGTCATCCACGCCGTGCTCGCACATTTCTATTGGGTCCTCGCGACGATTCCAGCGAGCCAGGGCATCTTCCTTGGTGCGACAATCCCAAGTTGTCGCCAGGCAGTTGTCGCACTCGACTTGCCATCTGCATGCCGGCAAAACAAGCGACACGCTGGCTTTTTTTCCGCAAAAAGGACACGGCTTTACTTGCTCGCTTGCCACTTGCTCGCCCCTCCTTCCAACTCCTGAACCCTCGCCTTCAACCTCGCGATCTCCTCCCGCTGGGAGCGGATGAGCGAGGCGGCGGGGTAAACGGTGAATTGCACGTCACTGCGGTAAATCAGGTACCCGCCGTCCTTCCTCGGTGCCTCAAGGACCATCCTCTCCAGCTCGTCCGCGTGGTCGATCGGGATGCGTTCGGATTTGCTCATGCTTCGACCCTCTTGAATGTGATGGCCCAAGCCCACGGGTTGACCTCCCAGCCGAAACAGCGTTTTGAGTTGATCGAGTCCCAGAGAGATTTGAAGGCCGAAATCGGATTAGTGTGTCCCGCTCGGCATGGCCCGCGATTCCACTCGACCCCTTCGGCCATCGCGTCCATATCGCTGATCTCCCGCACCCGCTGCACGCGGATGTCGGTGATTTCGAGCGTGATCCGCGAGGCCCAGCGGGGCATGTGGATCGAAGGACGTTTCTTCCAGCCGAGAACCTCGTATTGGGTGTCGCCATCTGCTGCATAGCCGGCTTTTGGCCAAGTGTCGGCCCCTTCGCGTAGCAATTTGGATGTGATGATCGGCGGTTGCCACCACGCCTCCCGGACCCACAGCCGATCCCCGACGCGGCCATAGGGGCAAGCCGCGAAGTAATCCGGCCGCAAGCCCTCCTCGGTCACATGATCAGCAGGCCAGATGCAGACCGCACGGCCGCGATAGTCATAGTCGAACATCGTGGCCGGACACGATGGCTGCGGCTTCAACACCCGCCGTGTCTGAGTCTTTCGGCCTTCGATGATCGCCCGGACCATCGGGCCACTGAACAGAATCGGCCGCTCTTTGCTTGCTGTCGCGGTCGGCATGTCAAATATCCTCCAGGATGATCGTGGTCCCGAATTCCGCCGTCTTCGACCGCTCGAAGATGACGCCCCCGTGCTCGCACCAGACATGAGAGTCGTTGCGGAGTAGATCCGCGTGTACCAGGGCATCGAGCGTCGATTTCCAGTAAGCATCGGGGTCGGCCGCTCGCTTGCCCTTGGCCAGCCTGATGACCAATGAGACCCGCCGCTTGATTGGGCGGTCGCGGTCAATCGTCTGAGTGCCTTGCATCCCGGCGAAGGCACCGACGAGCCGCTTGTCTCGTTTCTTAAGTTCTGCACCGACCCAGAAATGTCGGTCGTAAATCTGATTGACTGTCGCGGGCATCCAATTGGGGATGTACATCGCGTGTTGTTTGCCCGGCTCCAACGCCGGGAACGCCTTGCGGAACTGCGGCTTCTCCGGCCTCGGCACCTTCGGCTTGCGGGCGGTTGTGGTCATTGCCATATCCCCGGGTAACTAAAGGCTGCAAGCACCAATAAACAAGCCGCGATAATCAAACATGTTCTCCATTCTTCTGACATCGGACAGCGGCAGTTCGCCTTCGCATAGTCGATCATCGCGCAGCCAAAGGTGGCCAGAATGGAAGCAACGAAAAGCACCGCGAAATTAATCAGCCATCTCGCATAAAAGTTCATTCGTCGTCGTCCCCATAAAAGTCGTCGTCTTCGTTGTCCCGCTCCGGGCACTCGTCATTGGGATGACTGAACACGAAACACCCCTCGAACCAGTCGGCGATGAGCTTCCCGCAACAGCACCCGGCAGCCGGGCCGTAGCTGTCGTGCACCCATCGACCTTCATCGTCTTCAATCCAGGATTCGGTGTCGGCGACGAGTTCGACGTCCTTCCCGCACACGGGGCACTCCGCGATCGCAAGGCACGCTTCTTTGCGTTGATGGCCTTCGGCGTCGAATCCGTGGTCTTTCTCCCAGGCCCAGCTTTCTCGGTCGGCGTCTTCGCTCATGCCATCACCCCGCCTTTCTCTTCAACCCTTG
>CALKTZ010000045.1 GCA_937997355.1 uncultured Planctomycetales bacterium
GTGTAATTCCCGGCGAAGTCGCGCTTCTGAGGTCTCGGGATCGTGGTCTGATTCCACGGGTGCCGCTTGTCGACGGGATTGCCGAGCGGGTCGTGGCTGACGAACGTTTCCGAACTCTCCCAGTCGTCGTAATAGGAGCTCCCCAGGAGGATCCGGATGCCGAGGTTGATCTTCACGAGGTCGGTCGTGACGAGCTCGCCGTCGACCACGACGCCGGGGGTGACGTACATCGCGCGGCCCCACTCGGTCATGTTCCGGTACTGGTAATCGCAGACATCCGGATTCTGGAACGAGCCCCAGCAGCCGAGCAGGATGCGGCGCCGCCCGACCTCCTCGTAGCCGGGGAGGGCCTGATAGAAGAAGTCGAACAGGTCGTCGTGCATCGGGACGACCTTCTTCATGAACTCGACGTACTTCATCAGGCGGACGAGGTAGTCGGTGAAGAGCTGGATCGTGGGGACGGTGCCGACCCCGCCGGGATAGAGCGTGGACGGGTGGACGTGCCGCCCTTCCATCAGGCAGAACATCTCGCGGGTCATCCGGCTCATCTGGAGGGCCTCACGATAGAAGCTCCCCGTGAACGGATTGAGCGCCCGCATGATGTCGGCGATCGTGCGATAGCCGTGGATGTCGCCGTGGGGAGACTCGGTGTGCTCGGCCTGTTCGAGCACCCCGGGATTGGTCTCCCGCACCATCTGCTCGCAGAAGTCGACCCCGACCAGGTTATCCTGGTAGATGTTGTGGTCGAACATGTACTCGGCGGCCTCGCCGAGATTGACGATGTGCTCCCCCATATTCGGGGGCCGGATGCCGAAGGCCATGTTCTGCGCATAGCACGCGCAGGTGGCGTGATTGTCGCCGCAGATGCCGCAGATGCGGCTCGTGATGAAGTGGGCGTCGCGCGGGTCCTTCCCCTTCATGAAGATGCTGTAGCCTCGGAAGATCGAGGAGGTGCTGTAGCACTCGGCGACCCTCCGGTTGGCGAAATCGATCTTGGTATAAATGCCCAGGCTCCCGACGATCCGGGTGATCGGGTCCCAGGACATCTCGACCAGGTTGGCGTTGTCGTCCCCGGATCGGGCTTCTCGCTCGGGGATCGTCACGGTGGCCATGGCGTCGTTCCTTTCCGATTTGCTCACGATATTCGATCGCGGGGAAGATCCGTTGTATTCGGTTTCAGAGGTCCGGCCTCGCGGGGGCGGGGGGACGATAGCCGGTGGTGAGCTCGGGGCGGTTGTGCCGCCACTTGGGTTCCTTGTTGGCGGAATCCTGGGTGAAGCCGCGCAGGGTCCGGATCAGGCGGCCATAGAGGCCGATCGCGACCGAGGAGAGGTGGGCGCCGGGGGGCTCATCCATGAAGGGCATGAACTTATCCGGGAAGCCGGGCATGGTGCAGCCGATGCAGATCCCGCCGACGTTGGGGCATCCGCCGATCCCGGCCATCCAGCCGCGCTTGGGGACATTGCAGTTGATCACGGGTCCCCAGCAGCCGAGCTTCACCAGGCATTTGGGAGACCCGTATTCCTTGGCGAAGTCGGCCTGTTCGTAGTAGCCGGCACGGTCGCAGCCGTCGTGGACCGTCTTGCCGAAGAGCCAGGTCGGCCGGTGCTGCTCGTCGAGCGGGATCATGGGGGCCAGGCCGGCGAGCTGATAGAGGAGATAGAGGAGTGTTTCCATGAAGTTGTCGGGCTGGACCGGGCAGCCGGGGACGTTCACGATCGGCAAGCCCGCCTTGGATTTCCAGCCCCATCCGAGATAGTCGGCGAGTCCCATGCAGCCGGTGGGGTTCCCCTCCATGGCGTGGATGCCGCCATAGGTGGCGCAGGTGCCGATGGCGACGCAGGCCGTCGCCTTCGGGGCCAGGCGGTCGATCCATTCGCAGGTGGTGATCGGCTGGCCGGTCGTCTTGTCGGTGCCGAGCGCCGCCCAGTATCCCTCCTTCTTGATCTTCTCGTTGGGGATCGAGCCCTCGACAACCAGGACGAACGGTTCGAGGCGTCCTTCCTCGGCCTGATACCAGAACCTCATGAATTCGTCGCCGACCTCGTAGGCCAGCACGGGGTTGTGCAAATGGACCTTGGGGAGACCCGGGATGGCCCCGAGCAGCACATCCTCGATGCTCGGCTGAGTCGCGGCGGTGATCGACACCGAATCGCCGTCGCAGCCCAGGCCGGCGGTGATCCAGAGGATGTGTACTTCCTTGATGGCCGGGGCCCGTTGAGTCTTGCGTCCGTAAGGAACCGTTGCTTCCGCCATGGCCGTTCTCCGATCCAGAACCGGGGTTTGATCTTCGACGTAACCTCATGACCGATGCGTCCGTCCGTGCCGAATCCGGGTGTTCCGCCCTCTCTGTTTCAAGGAGTCATCAGCAAATTCGCGGCAGTTGCTCTCCGGAGAGCATGCCGACGACACGCTCTCCCCCCACGACCGACTTCAGGGTGACCATCCCTCGATGCGCGGCGACCACCTCGCCGATGATCGCGGCATCGCGTCCCAGGGGATGGGCGCGCATGGCGGTCACGATGCGCTCGGCATCTCCGGCCGGGACGACCGCGATCAGCTTCCCTTCATTGGCCACGTAGAGTGGATCGAGGCCGAGCATCTCGCAGGCGCCCCGGACCTCGTCGCGAATCGGAATCGCCTCTTCGCGGAGGGTGACGCCGACGTTCGATGCCGTCGCCAGCTCGTTGAGCGCGCTCGACACCCCCCCGCGGGTCGGGTCGCGCATCGCGCGGATCTCGGGACACGTTTCGAGCATGATCCGCGTCAGGCCGATCAGCGGCGCGGTGTCGCTCTCCAGGATCGTTTCGAATTCGATCCCCTCGCGGATCGACATGATGGCGATGCCGTGGTCGCCGATCGTCCCCGAGACGATGATCCGGTCCCCGGGGCGGGCCGCCTTGATCGAGAGGGACCGCCCTTCCGGGACCACGCCGATTCCCGTCGTGTTGATGAAGACGCCGTCCCCCTTGCCGCGATCGACGACCTTGGTATCGCCGGTGATCAGCGAAACTCCGGCCTCTCGACAGGCGAGGCCCATCGAGTCGACGATCCCCTTGAGCTGGACGAGCGGCAGCCCCTCCTCGATGA
>CALKTZ010000046.1 GCA_937997355.1 uncultured Planctomycetales bacterium
CGAGTTCCAGTCGACGGCCGGTTGGCCGGGCTTCCACGAGAAGGCCGCCAGCCGGTTGGTCGGCGGCTCGACGCCATCCCTGGAATAGGAGCGGACGAGGAGGACCCCCGTGCCGTAATAGGGCTCGGTGAGACTCTCCCGGACCGAGGGGGCTTCGACGATCCCCCGGTCGCCGAGCAGGAGACGCTCGGAGGTGACGCGCATGATCTCGTCGCCGACCTGGACGCTGTACTTCTGAGTTTTGGGATCGACGGTCCAGGCGTTCCTGTCGGCATCCCAAACCCGGACGGCGGTATCCACCTCGCCGGAGCGCGCCGCCGCGTAGAGCCGGTTTTCCAGCCCGAACGCGTAGACCCCCGCCCCCGGAGACGGCCGTGGGAGGGGCCGAGGCTTGAACGGCCCGTCGTCGGGGACCTTGAGATAGAACTGAAGCTGGCGGCGGTCGCTCCGGTCCATCGTGTTGTCGGACTCGACGAACCCGGCCCCGGCGATCACCTTGCCCGAGGCATCCCTGGCTTCGAACAGGGTCCCCAGCTTCTGCCCGAGGTCATCCCCCAGGTGAACGCGGATCGTGGTCCGGACTTCCTCCGGATCGGCCGCCTTGGCCCGGAATTCCGAGGTCGCCACGAGGGTGAGAATGGCGAGCCAACGGATCACAACCGAGGACCAGAATCCGGGCGGATTCCCGCGCCGCCTCGCTGAACCAACCATGACACCTCCCGGAAATCACGCCCTGGGTTCGAAATCGTCGAAGAGACCGGAAACGATGATGTCAAAATCGGCCGTCGCTCGCGATAATCGAGTCTCGAAGATGCGCCGAGTTGGTATTCTTTCGTTGGGCGGTTGGTCGGAATCCGGATGGCGGGTGAGTGGAGTTGCAGGTATGGCGAAGTTCGAGGATTCCCTGGGGCGGGAAGGTTTTAATCTGGAGAATCAGCCGAAACCGGACGAGGGCGCGAAGGCGGAGCCTCCTCGGTTCGCGGCGGATTCCCCGTTCCCCGCATTTCGGATGATCGCGGCCGGGTCGTCGCCGATCGAGCCCGAGTTGGCCAAGCCGACCCCGCTGATGAAGGTACTGCCCATCGTCGTGGTCGTCGTCGCCGCGATCATCGGACTCGTCTGGTGGATGCGGTGAATCGCAGGTATAAGCCACGATCCGACTGAGGAGATCCCTATGTCCTTGGGTTGAGATCGCTCAGCCGGTTTGGAAGGCTTTGAGAATGATCCGGCACTTGCGTCTGAGTTGTTCTCGCCACCGCAGTTGTAATTCATCGGGGAAGAGAGTCTCCAGATTCCGGAGTTGTTCTCTTCTCAGAAACTCCCTGTCGATGTGCTCCTCGCTATCCGGTGGAGCACTCGCCTTGGAGTAAAACGCCTGAACTTCGGAGTGCGGATAATTGTATTTGTGCGGCACGTGTTTTGTGCGGAATCTGAATCGATGGATTCCCAGATGCAACATCTCCGCCGGGATATCCTTCACATGAAAGCCGATCACGCCCCAATCGTGGAATTCCTCACTGAGTAAACGGACCCATCGAGATTCGCTATATTTCCCTCGATTCACGGACATGTCCGGCAGGTCGATTGCATCGATGTTAACCCGGTCATCGTCCCAGAATTCGTGCGGAACCCGCCGATAAAGAAGTTCATCCGGCTTGAAATCGTCGTCCACGGGCTTGTCACGCTGCATCATCCCTTCTGGGAGTTCAGGCATCGAGATAATCTCGCATTTCCTTGATTAATTTCTTGAACGACTGATAGCTCGGCTCGATCCTCTTGATTTCCGGATCGTTCACATCATCCGAGAAAAGCGCCAGGATTCGCCCATCATTATAGAATTCGACATAGGCGGTTTTATCGTCCTTCCGGTGCGTGACGCCGATACCGCCGACGACGGAAGGGGCGAGCCGTCGCGGTTCATACTTCTCGCGAAGGAGCGAGTCGACGAAGCTCCTGGCCAGGTCGATGGCCAATTTGGATGGTGCCGGTGCCGTGTAACCATTCCAACCGCCTTGCAGCCGGCTGATCTTCGCGAATTCGCCTTCCCAGGAAGTTTCAGAGATACCTTCATTTTTAGGGCCGACGCGAAGAGGCGACGGTTCGACTTGGCTCGATCTAGAAAAGGAACGATAGATTTGGCTCGGCGCTACCAGCCAACCAACTTTGTCGAAGAAGTCAATATACGCACTGGCCGATTGCGAATAATTCTGCTTTCTATTGGTCGGAACCACGATCATTTGATCCATCGGCTGTTATCCCCTCGAATACATCCTGGAAACCGGTTCTTAATTTCCCAAAGTAATCTGAAGAGGCTACTTGAAGAGATGCTGTTGCAATCATCTGACTGTCAACAATTAATTTGATAACATATTTTCCTGGTTTATTAAAAATAACGTTCGAGAATTGAAGGATAAACCCCACTCCTAAATGCTCAGCCCCTTCCGGCAGTCGAGCAATCTTCGGAATTGAACCCAACTCTGCTTCCCCAATTAATTCATCGGTCTCGGTATCCACGATTTCACCACGGACTGTATTTTCTTTCTGGATTTCCTGTCTATTCAAGAATATTCTGGTAGCAATTATAAACTGATTGTGTACATATGGATAAGAGTCTGCGACGATTTGGTCGATATCGCCACCGAGAATATTGAGCTTGTAATCAGGGGTAAATTCGGCATACCGAGCGATGATCAGATAGCGAGCAATCATTGTCCTTGCCTCAATCTTTCAGTGCATTCGAGCATGTTTCAGTATATCGTTGCTTCAGGCTTACAGGCGAGAGCTTGGTCAGTATATCTCGGATTGTCGTCCATGGAGTAGGCGAAGCATTCAGCGGTTTTGACTTGATGCTTATCCTTGACTCACGCCCGATCACTCCGTCGGCTCCTGGCGAGGGGCGCCGTTGAGGGTGTGACGCTGCATCGAGATCGCGCGGTAGATCGCCTTGCGGGAGCGGTTGATCCCCCCGAGCGGCCGGTGCTCCGGGAGCGAGTGCCAGGGGGTGAACGAGAGGTTCTCGGCGAAGGCTTTTCGCTCGGGAGTGTCGAACACCTGGGGCGGAATCCGGATCGTGGCGACCTTCCGGAAGGGAGCCTTCCAGTCGACGGTCGGGTCCTCGACGGGCATGGTCAGAGGGTCGGTCTGCACCTGCACCGCGAAGTCGAAACGGGCCTCGTGGCCTTCGAGCTGGGCGACCATCGCCAGGCGGAGCTTGTCGGGGGAGTCGACCGAGGAGACGGCGGGAGTCCCGGCGAGGTCGGGCGTCGCTCGGTACTTCACGGCCGCGTTTCCGAGCTTCGCGGGGGTCGTGCTCCAGTAGGTCGTCCGGAGCGGGCTGTCGGGCTTCTTGCTCCCGGTCTCCCGCAACAGCCGCCACTTGTAGTTCTGCGAGAAGAGGAGCTTGAGCCCCGAGATGATCTTGCCGAGCGTGATCCCCGATGCCTTCAGGTTGCGGAAGTCCTTCATGAACGGGACGTAATCCTCGACATTCTTGATGAAGAAGACGGGATGATCGAACAGGATGAAATCCTGCGTGGTCGCGTCCTTTTCGTCGTCGAGCAGCTTCTCCCCGGGGACCCCGAGGAGCTTGATCGCCATGCCGTGCGCGTCCCCCTGGCGGTCGTCGTACCCTTTGCCGTTGGAGAAGCGGATGTAGGCCTGGAACGTCCGAGGTTCGGCGAAGATGCCGTGCCGCAAGGCCACCGGGAGATCCGGTTCGATCTCGAAGGCCGCGCGGACGCAGCCGTGCCCCTTCATATGCTGGCCCCGGGGAACGTGCGGCTTCTCGGCCTGGTCGGTCACGCCCAGGTGAATCGCCACGATCTCCTCGATCTGCCGGGCCTCGTTCGGGGGGATCGTCTCCTCGCCGACGGCCGGTGCTCCGGTTGCCTGGTCGCTCATCGCGTCACCCCTTCGGTTCGGTCGTTGTAGGTTTCACTCAGAGGGATTTCAGGTATTCCAGGAGGGCCTTCCGCTCGTCGTCGTTGAGGTATTCGGCGGCGGTCGGCGGATAGGCGTCGGTTCCGAACTCGTGCCCCTCGTTCGAATTGCCGGGGACGGGCGTCCCGTCGTCGTTCCGGGCCCGATAGACGGAGAAGCCGGGGGCGTCGGTCCGGAAGCCGACCTTCGCCGGGTCGAACTCCCGGCTGCCGACCGTGAAGCTCTTCGGGCGCTTCTTGGCCGGGAGGAGGAGGTCGGCGAGGGTGGGCACCGATCCGTTGTGCAGATACGGGGCCGAGGCCCAGATCCCGTTCAGGGGCCTCGCCTTGTAGAGGCCGCCGTTGCCGATCACCGGACCCCCCACCCCGGTGATCATGGCCTGTTTGCGCTTGTAGTCGATCTGCGTCAGCTCATCCTGGGGGGCCTGGAACGGCGAGCGGAGGATGGTGCCGATCACGAAATGCGAGAGGAGCTCGTCGCCGCCGGCCTTGTCGGTGAATCGCGGCGAGCCGAGGATCGGCGAGCCGACCACCTTGAGGTAGGCCCCTTCCAGCATCCCGGTGTCCCCCTTCCTCTTGTTGAAGTTGGCGGCCGTGATGTCCTCGGTTCCGACCGCCTGCATCACCCCCTCCACCCTCCGGAAGCGGTCGGTGCGGTCGATGTCGTGATGGCAAGCGTTGCACTTGGCCTTCAGGAACGCCTTGCGCCCCTCGTCTCGGAGCCTGGCGTCGATCGTGCCGAGCTTCTCCGGCCATGGCGGCGACCAGAGCTTCTTGACCCACTCCTCCAACGCGAGCAGGTTCCGGACCTTCACCGACGAGGCATAGCCGGGGACCCTCGAATCCGGGTCGACCTCGAACTTGCCGAAGACGCCGAGTACCTCGCCGACGTTCCGGCCGAGCGAGCCGAGCCCCGCATTTTTAACCGCCCCGTTCCACTGCACAACGTCGTGCTGTGGGGTATCCCAGAGGACAGGATAACTGACCGGCGAGGTCGCCGGGACGGTGTTCGCGATGTTCGAGGGGACCGGCGGCTTGACGACGTGATGGAAGACCTCATTGAGGATGGCGCCCAGGGCATCGACCCGGCCGTGCAGCGGGAACGGCTCGGAGGAGAAGTTGCGTGCGTTGTATCCCTCGCGTTGGTTGATGATTTCGGTCAATTGCGCCTTCAGGGTTTCTTGCTGGGCCGGCGTGTCCTGGTCCTTGAGGATCTTCGAGGCGAAACGGAGGAACTTGTCCTCCTTGTCGCGGGTCGCCTTGAGGGCGTCGGTCACCTGGAACAGGAAGCCCCGGACATCCCCGAGCGCCGCGCCGCCGTCGATGCGATAGCTCACCCCGTCGTGGTCGATCTGGGAGGTGTGGCAGGCCGCGCAGGTGAACCCCAGCCAGTTCCGGTCGCCGCCGTCGTCCTTCGCGAATCCGGCGGGGAGCGCATCCGGGTTCCAGCGATCGTTCTTCTCTTCGATCAGGTATCCAAGCTTGAGCATGTTCGCGTCGTCGCGAACCAGGGCCGTCGAATCGGCCTGCTCCAGGATCAGGAACCAGTCGTAGGGGAGGATCTGCGACCCCTGCGACGTGAAGTAGAACTCCCGGCGCTCTTCCGGTGTCCAGTTCTGTTCGAGCACCGCATACTTCAGCGGGGGCTCGGGATCGGTCCCGTTCCCCCCACCGCCCCAACCCCAGCCGTTGCACCCCGAGGCGCCGAGGATCGCCAGGATCGGCAACAATCTTCGAATATTCATTCCAATTGCTCGCTTGCGCATCGGTCTCTCCCCCTTCATGGAGTTGCCGCGGTCGCTCACGCGAATCCCATGATCCATCAGCAATATCAACGTATCCCCGCAACAACGCAAGCGTCCGGCGCGCAAAGCGAGTCTGATGCCGAAAATGGCTTGTTCATGATCTCTTGGTGCTTAATAAAGAATATACCCCGATTTCTCGAAAGGGCAAATTGAGGAAGGTTGGTCGGGTCCGATCGGGCGTTATTCCTGGCTGCGGGACTTTCGCCTTCCCGTTAGATTCCTGATGAAGTTTCGAGAGGACGATGTGTTGAAATCAAGATGTAGGGAGCCATCGAGGAAGTTGTGAGATCATGCGTGTTGTTTCGCGAATGGGCCTTCACGCAAGAGGTTTCAAGGAGTCGAACGATGCGGATTCGAAGTGAACTTGCTCGGCGGGCGCTCGCGTTATCGGCCGGTTTCGGCGGCATCACCCTGGCGGCCTGGGTTTCGGCCGGGCCTCCGGCGCAGCCGAACCATGGGGGGCACGCGGCGCAGCCGAAGCCCGGGGCTCAAGCTCCCGCCGGCAGCCACGCTCAGCACGAAGACCTGTTCCGCTCGACGGCCCCCGAGGTGGCGCGCGTCGACTGGGACCCGCGCTTCAAACGCGAGGTCAAGTACTCGGCGATCGGGGATCGCGCGATCATCCAGGGGGACATCGTGCTCGGGAAGCTCGACGACGTCCGCAGGCGTCGGCTCTATTCCCTGGCGGAAGAGGCCAGGCAGATCGATCTCGACAATCCCGACCTCAAGCTCACTGAGGAGCAGAAGGGGGTAATCCGCGCGCTCAAGAACGTTCACCCCCCCGCCGACCTCGCCGCCGAATCCCGCGCGAGGCAGCAATCGAAGGCCGTGCGGATCATCAACGATCTGATCCGGTTCAAGGATCAGGCCAAATCGCTCGCGGATTATCCGGCCGCCGCCCTCGACGCCTACAAGAAGGCCGCGGCCCACTCCCCCAAGGCCGCGGCGGAAATCCAGGTCGGCGCCCGGTATCGTTGGTCGCAGGGGATCGTCCCCTACAAGATCGACGGCAACGTCCTCAGCAAGGAGATGATCGCCGCGGCGATCGACCACTGGCACGCGAGCACCGACCGCATCCATCTCCGGGAGGCCAGGCCCGAAGATACGAATTACGTCCGGTTCGTCCTGGGAGACGGGTGCAGCTCGTCGATCGGCCGGGTCGGGGGGGAGCAGCAAATCACCCTCGCGGACGGTTGCGAGGTGCCGCAAATCATCCACGAGATCGGCCATGCCGTCGGGCTCTGGCACGAGCAGTGCCGCAGCGACCGGGACGTCTACCTGGTCATCCACGATGAAAACGTGGACTTCGAGCAGCTCCACAACTTCGACCTCGCGGGGGCCGAGGGGCAGGATGTCGGCACGTTCGATTTCGGCTCGATCATGCTCTATCCTCCATCGGCGTTCAGCGACAACGGCCAGGCGACGATGACCTCGCGGTTCCCCAACGTGGGAACCTGGGGGGTCGGCTCGCCGGGGATCGACGGGCTGAGCATCGGCGACCTTCAGGGGGTGAGCGCGATGTACCTGGCACCGGCCAGCCCGCCCAATCCCAGGCATGTGGGCATCGCCGCGGTCGCCAGCACCAAGAAGGCGGCGGCTGCACCCGCATCGACAATGCGGCTCGTGCCGATCCCGCACCTTCGGAATCAGGCCCCGCGCGCCCTCGCGCCGAGGTCGGCCCCCCGGCAACGCTGAACGAATCCGATCCGGCCGACGTACCGAGGATGTGCCGCGAAGGAGGAGGGGAAACCGTCATGAATCATCCGATGGGGGTTCGGATCGGCCGGGGGGTTGCCGTCGCCGCGATGGCCTGGGGCCTGGTCGCGGCGAGCCTCCTTTGCGGGGCCGCGTTCGCATTCGCCGCCGGCCTTCTCCGCCCATCCGGGCGGACGATTCATGGCGAGGTGGTCATGAAACCCTCGGGGGCCTCGTTCAAGGATGCCAACCTGCTCATCTTCGTCGAGGATGTGAGCGTGAAGGATGCGCGCGCCCGCTATCTCGCCAAGAAGGAAATCCGCAAGATTTCCCACGACGGCCGGCCCAACTCGGTTCTCCGATTCAAGATCGAGGACCTCAAGCCCGAGCCCGGCCATCGCTATCAGGTTCGGGTGCTGGTGGATCTCGACCGCAACGGCCGGATCAGCCGGGGAGACTACCGCTCGGTGCGCGCCACTTCCGTCTTCACCGAGAAGGATCGCGACCCCCTGGTCGTCGAGGTCGAGCTGAAGCGAGAGTGACGATGCGGCCTGGTTGCGCCGATCCGGGTATTACTTGTTCGGCGCGGGTCTCCCGACCCCGCCGAAACCGCCGACCGAAGGTCTCCCGTCCTTCGAGGTCGCGCAG
>CALKTZ010000047.1 GCA_937997355.1 uncultured Planctomycetales bacterium
TCCCGCCGGCGTGCGCCTCGGCCTTGATCACCACCGGCTGCGATGCCGGCCAGCTCTCGGCGCGGTAGTCGACCAACCGGAACAGCCGTCGGGGCTGACCGGTCTCCTCGTACTGCGCGACCGCCCGTGCGAGCAACCCGTCGCTCGCCTCGCGGAGCCGCAAAGTCATGCCGATCCCGAACGTGTAGGCCAGGTCGAGTTCTCGGCAAGCGTCGTACATCTTGGGCACGCCCAGCCCGCTGTCCCCCCGCACGTCGATCCGCACGCCGGGCCAGGCTTCACCCAGCCGACCGGCCAGGTAGCGGAGATCGACATCGGCCCCGAGCGAGGCATGGCAGGTCCCGTGCCGCAGGCCGACCAGCATGACCATGTCGATCTCGGCGCAGGTGATGACGATCGGCAGATACTGATACTGCTCGTAATAGCCGTGGAAGAACGTCAACTGCTGCTGGCCGTGCGTCGGGTCGTCGAAGGCGTCGAGGTCGAGCGTGAGGTGCCGAGGCGGCTCGTCGGACGCGGCGAGGAACTGATCGACCAGGGCATCACGCGATCGCCAGAGATCGGCGATCGCGATGGCGTTCTCGAACCGCGAGAGCGTGGGCTGGCTGGCGAGGTCGGGTTCGTCGGGAGTCCGGCCGGCGATGAGCTTGAAGACAGGATCGGACCGGAGCGTGTCATGATCGTTCTGTCCTCGTAATCGGCGAGGATGCCGTAGATGCGATGGCGGACCATGGCGAGATAGGACTGGCGGGGCCGACTCGGCGTGAACGACGCACCCATGCCCGAACGGACCATCGATGTAACCCCTGCCGAAGAGAACGCGAATGAAGATTGACCACGACCTGGCTGCGAAGCTCGACGAATTCCTCGCCGAAGTCCTGGCCAAAGTCGACGAGAGCGGCCACACCGTCGCCGAGCGGATCGTCATGGCCGTGGTCGCCAAGGCCGTCAAGGGCGACGTGGGCGCGGCCCGGCTCATCTGAGACCGGATCGACCGCCCCGAGCGCGAGGAGCCCAGGAAGTGAAGTTGATCGAGACCCGATGCGACCGTTGTTCTCGGACCATCCACGAGGGGGCGAGCGTCTTCAAGGTGACGGCCGGATTGCTCGTCTCGAAGCTCCATGAACCGCTCGATTACTGTCCGACTTGCAGCTCGGCGTTCCTCGGATGGCTCCGTCCCGACCCCCAACCCCAACCCGATGTGGTTCAATGAGGCATGAATTTCACGCGTGCGACCGTTGCAGCGCGTACATCGCCGACCCCGCGATATCGACCCAAATCAAGGCGATCCGGCGATCCCCGGTCCTCGGTTTGCCCAACGACGGGAAGCCGGTGCCCTTCTTCGATCAGGCCGCCCGCGCCAAGGCATATGAAGGCGTCCGCATGCTGGGCAATATCGATCTGTGCGACCCCTGCACCCTCGAACTGGCCGATTGGCTCGAAGCCAAGGTTGAGCGTCCGGAGACGCCGACCGAGCCCGAGGCGACGAGGGAGACGAAGCGATCCGCGGTCTCCGACGATTTCAAAGTCGCCAAGGCCTTCACCGTTGATCAACTCGTAAGCCTGATGGATTTCAATCTCTCGGCGGCCGATCTGCTTCGAATCGCCAACCTGGGCGACAAGGCGCGGATCGCGTCGGTCGTCTCCGTAGTCGCCACCCACGGAGATGTGGCGAGGGCGATCCGGGAGACCGAGAACAAGCCGGTTGATCCGGCCAAGATCCCCATCTCCGAGGATGATCTGGCGGATCTCCGGAAGGCCCAGGCGACGCGATACAGCCGGCTCGTCGATTTAACTGCCCGGACGGTCGATGTGGCCCATCCGTGCGGCTGGATGCTCTGCCCGAAGTGCCCGTGGCCGGAATCTCGACCATTTCCATTGCGAGGATTGTCACGGTGCCGGCTATCGCGTCACGCGATCGGCTTCGACCGCGGCAGCCGAGGGATAATGGCGCCTACTGAGGTGGTTTGCAGGCCCGGTGCCGAACAAGGTTTTTTCCGCATCATGTCCCTGATTTGGAGCGAGGAGTGTCGGTCGGCCGAGGGCCCGGTAAAGGCGGAACTGGGTCAGGTTATAGGCAAGGACTGCATCCAGATAGTCGGCCCTGGCCTGGGCGAGGGCCTGGATGGGCTGGAGCACCTCGATGGGGCGGGTGGCCCCCGGGAGTCCCGCCCCCCGTCGGATGTTGGTCAGGTTGAGGGCGAGCGAGGCCTGGGCCTCGGGCAGGGCCCGGCCCGCTTCTTCCATCTGCCTCGATGCCGCGATTCGTTTCTTCTCCGCCTGGACGACCTCGGAAGCCACCCGGTCCTGTACCTTCATCAACTCCAGGTTCGCCGTCCGCTGCTGGGAGGCCCGCTGCCTTGCGATCGCCCGGTCGGCGAACCCCAAGTTCTGGACTTCCCAATAGAGGTTCACGTCGGCATCACTGCGGCCGTTGAAGTCGCCGAAGAATCCGTTCTGGCCACCGCCGAAACCTCCCCCCGAATAGCGGAGGGCGAGGCTCGGTATGAATGGCCGAAGCTTCGCCTGCTTCAGGCGGGTGAGTGTCGCCCGGACGAGAGCCTGGGCCTCGGCGAGCTCGGGACGGCTTCTGAGGCCGGTCGTGAT
>CALKTZ010000048.1 GCA_937997355.1 uncultured Planctomycetales bacterium
TGGTCGTACTCCCAGACATTGTAGCGAGCCGCCAAGCCCTGGACAGTGTCCAGGAGACGCCGCAACCCAGCGACCCCGCCCGGAACCGCGCCGAAGTTCTCGCCGGTTCGGATTGACCGATTCCTCATTGTTTCCTACCATCCCGCCGCCAGGATGGCCGCTCCACCGATTGCGCATTCGCGACGACCGCAAGCTGCTCCACCCTGCGACGTGTTGGTGCAACGCATTCTCCGGCGGCTCAACCGGCATTTCCTCGAAGGGCGGAATGGGATGAGTAAATACTTTTTGGCCGCGATCGCCCTCTTTTCGGCCGGGCTGATCACCTGGATGTCGATCCTCAACAGCCAGGATCGCCTCACCTGGGACCACTTCGACGCCGCCAAACGCGGCCTCATCTACCGGAGCGGCCAACTGACGGCCGAGCAGCTCACGCAGGCGGTGGAACGCTACAAGATTCGCACCGTGGTGAGCCTGCACCTCCCCGGCAAGAAGGTTGAGGACGAGCGGGCGCTGGCCAAGAAGCTGCGGATCGACTTCGTGAACCTCCCCATGCCCGGCGACGGATTCGGCGAGGAGCCGCAATTCCGCGAGTTCCTCAAGATCGCCGACGACCCCGCGCGGACCCCGCTGCTGGTCCACTGCGCGCGGGGGACCTGCCGGACCGGCTCCTGCGTCGCCATGTATCGCTTCGAGCGCGATGGCTGGACCATCGAGGACGTCGCCGACGAGATGCGCCGGCAGACCTATCGCGACGGCTGGATCCCGGGCTATATCTACGCGATGGTGAAGTCGAAGCCCCCCTACACGCAGACGAAATTGATCAATTATTCGGATCGCAATCTCCCCGATGCGCCTCCCTCCGACCGAGAAGGACAGGCGGCACCTCCCTCTGACCAGGAAGGCCAGGTGGCGACTCATGCCCATTGACTCTCCCGCGAAGGCGCAACCGATCTCCATGCCATCCCGCGCCCATCGGATCGACCATCCCCGCCGAATCCCCGCGTTGGACCTCGACCCGGCGCAGACGAAAGCCTGGATCTTCGCGATCGCCTGCGCGGCCGTTTTCGTCGTCCTGGGAGCCTACGGACTCGACCTCGGCGGCGACGAGGCCCGGCTCGGGCTTGCGGCGGGGGGGCAGATCGGCCCGTTCGGCCAGGTGTACGGCTATTGGGCCCCCGACCTCTGGCCCATCCCCGTGCTCGCGAGCCAGGTGGTCGCCCTGCTTGAGGAGAACGGCCGGGCCACCACGGCATCCGTCCGCTGGCCGGCCGCCATCGCAGGCGTGATCGCCGGGATGCTCCTGGTCTCCCGGCTGATGCGGACCGTGAAGCCACGAGCCGGGATCTTCTTCGCGCTCTGCTGGTTCGGCAGCCTGGCGATGATCGATCGCTCCTCCACCACCGGGCTCGATCTCCTCCTGGGCCTCTTCACCGTGGCCGCGATCGATCGGCTCCTGAGCCGGGGGGCCGACTGGATCACCGGCCTCCATGCCGCCGCCGCGTTCCTCTCGGGGGGCTGGCCTCCATTGGTCGTGATCGGCCTGGCGATCATCGTCATCGGCCGGAAATCGGCCGGCTTCTCCCCCAAGCTCCTCGTCCCTCCCTTCGTCGCGGCCGTCGCCTGGTCGATCTGGGCGCTTCGCGTCGCGCCCACGGAGGCCTGGGCCTCGGCCCTGACCCTCCCGCTCACCCAGAAACCCTCCTGGTTCCTGGCCCTCGGCGTCGCGGGGATCGGACTCCCCTGGATCTTCTTCGCCCCGATCAGCCTGACGCGGTCGGTCCGCGAACAGTCCAGCCCGTCGACGCGGAGCCTCGTCACGAGTTGGCTCCAGATCGCGCTGGCCGTCACGATCGCGGGGACACTCGTCCCCGGCCTGGCAATCACGTCCCGATTCCCCGCGCTGGCCGGCCTCCTGATCGCCTCGGCGGTGGCCCTGGATGTCGCCTGGGACGGGGGGCTCACCGGCTGGGGCAAGCGGCT
>CALKTZ010000049.1 GCA_937997355.1 uncultured Planctomycetales bacterium
GATCGACGGCGTGCCGATTCCCAAGGTCATCGACTTCGGCATCGCCAAGGCCATGACCGGCCGGCTCACGGAGAGCACTCTGCACACCGGCTTCCACCAGGCCCTCGGCACCCCCCTTTACATGAGCCCGGAACAGGTGGCCCTCTCGGGGGCCGACGCCGATACCCGCAGCGACGTCTATTCCCTCGGCGTGCTCCTCTACGAGCTGCTCTCCGGCTCGACCCCGATCGACGTCGAGACGATCCGGGCCACGAGGAGATCCGACGGATCATCCGCGACGTCGATCCCCCCAGGCCGAGCACGCGGCTGGGCGTGTCCGGCGCCAGGCTGACGACCATCTCGGACGATCGCGGGGCGCCCCCCCGCATGCTCCAACGATCGATCCGCGGCGAGCTCGACTGGATCGCGATGAAGGCTCTGGAGAAAGACCGCGCGCGCCGATATCAGACCGCCGGTGCCCTCGCGGCCGACGTGGCACGCCATCTGGAAGGACTTCCTCTAGAGGCCGGGCCTCCGTCGGCCCGTTACCGCTTCCGGAAGTTCGCCCGGCGTAACAGAGCGTTGCTAACGACCGCCTCCCTCGTGGCGGCCTCGCTCATCGCCGGGACGGCGCTGAGCGCCTGGCAGGCCGTCCGCGCCACCCGCGCCGAGAGGCAATCCCAGGCGGAATTCCGGCGGGCCAGGGAGACCGTCGACCGCATCTTCACCAGGGTGGCCGAGGACCTGAAGAAGACCCCCGGTATGGAAGAGATCCAACGCGCGTTGCTCGAAGACGCGCTGGAGTTCTATCAAGACTTCCTCGCCGTCCATGGTGACGACCCGGAGGTGAGGTACGAGGCGGCCCGCGCCGCGCATCGCGTCGGATCCATCCACGAGCTGATCGGCCAGCATCACAAGGTCGAGACGCCGCTGAGGCAGGCGATCGGCCTGCTCGACAAGCTGGTCGCGGACGCGCCCCGCGAGGCGGCTTATCGTGCCGACCTGGCGGAATGCCATTCGGACCTGGGGGCCGTATTCGGGATATCCCATCGGACCAGGGAAGCGATCGAGGAGCGTCGGCTGGCGCTGGCCCAGTACGAACAGCTCGTGAAGGATCACCCCGACGATCCCGCTTACCGGCGGAAGCTGGCGTCGAGGCGATGCAACCTCGGCATGCAGCTGAGCACCAACGGAGAGAAACAATTCCAGGAAGCCGAAAGGCACCTGCGCACGGCCCTGGCGGCTTGGGAACAGATCCGGGCAAATTCCCCCCCCCTCGCCGGGGACGACCTCGAACTCTCCCGCATGCACCACTGGCTGGGCAATCTCCTGATCGGCACGTCCCGGTGGGACGAGGGCGCCCGCGAGCTGAACGCGGCCCTGGCGATCCTCGCGAGGCTCCACGCGGGCGATCGGGACGATCCCGAGCTGCGTGCCCGCTTCGCCCACGCCAAGTCCTATCTCGCCAGCTTGAATGCATCTCAGGGGCGCCTTGAGGAGGCGGAACGCCTGAACCGCGAGGCGATCGCGCTGCTCGATCCGATCGTCGCGGCCCATCCGAAGGTCATCTACTACAGTCGCCGGCTCGCCATCGATTGTCTCACTCTCGGCCGCACGCTCTGGGCGCGGGGCCGCATCCCCGACGCCGACGCCGCGTTCCGCAAGTCCCTGGCGATCCAGGAGAGGATCATCGCCGAGCACCCGGGCGCCGATCCTTATCCGGCGATGCTGGCCGACTTGCTCTTCGAATACGGCCTGTTCCTCGACGAGGCGAATCGGCCCCAGGAATCGGCCGATGCCTTCCGCCGGGCCATCGAGATGGCCGAGGAACTCGCCGCCAATAAATCCCAGGGGATCTGGGGACAGTCCAGGCTGATCCGCTTCCTCTCCCTCTGCCCGGCACCTCAGTTCCGTGATGCGGACCGGGCAATCGCCCTGGCCAAGGAGAAGCTCCGGAAAGCCCCCGCGGTCGCCACATACTGGGCACTCCTCGGGGCGGCGCACTACCGCCGGGGGGACTGGAACTCGGCCGCCGAGGCGCTCAACCGGGCCGGCGAGATCGATCCGATCGACCCTTATATCCCGCTGCTCCTGGCGATGACGCGATGGCAGCGGGGAGACCGGGAGCAGGCGCGATCGCGGTACGAGGACGCCGCCCGGATGATCGACACGCGCGAAGCGAGCGACATGATGCTGCGCCGCCTCCGTCGCGAGGCGGCCGAGATGATCGAAGTACGCCCGCCGCCCGTCCCGAAGGCGAAGTGACGCCCATAGCGAGGCACGCCAGCACGGTCGGACGGGATCGGTGATGTGCACCATCAAACCACGAAAGCAGTTGGAAGCCATCCCGCCGGGCCCTCAAACCGGTGGGGTCGGCCGAGCAGACGATCAATTCATCGCCGTCAAGAGCTTGGTTCACACTCCAACCCTCAACCTACGCGATCACATCGCCGAGACGGTCCGTGTGCCGATCAGCAGGAACTGCTCCGGGTGATTCCTTCCATCGACCGAATAACATCGCGACGTGCGCCGTGGCGATCCTGATCGCGGTGGTGAATCATCACCTCTTCGAATGGAGATATACCGAGAGGGAGACGCTGGACGACGGAGTAATCATGAAGTCGGCCCTCGACGCTGCGAACTATCCATCATCGACATAATCGCATAAGAGTGGTTCCGGATGGCGGGCATGCTGTCGGGGAATTTCTGACTGACCACGTAGGAGGAATCGTCAGAGAATTCTCTTCCCTCTACTTTAAGTAGGCAATCTTGATTGTTCAGCCAGAAAAATGTTAAACTCTTGTATAAAGGGAATGCGACGATGTGGTTCGATGACCGCATTGGGAGAGATTGAACTATGCTGACGATCTTCGGGCAGAATCGTTCCAGGTCGCATTGCGATGGGTTTTCCCGTCGAGACTTCATCAAAATCGGCGGATTGTCGATGGGGACGGCGATGTCCCTTTCACTGGCCGATGTGCTTCGCGCCGAGGCCAAAGCCGGCACGCGATCCTCTCACAAAGCAGTGATTAACGTCTTCCTCGCCGGAGGTCCCCCCCACCAGGACATGTGGGACCTCAAGCCCGACGCACCGTCGGATATCCGGGGGGAGTTCAAACCGATCCCGACCAACGTGCCCGGGATCGAGATTTGCGAACACTTTCCCAAGCTCGCGGCGATGATGGACAAGGCCGCGATCATCCGGTCGATCGTCGGCTCGGCCCCCGGCCACGACGCGTTCCAGACGAACACCGGCTGGACCAAGGATAGCCTCCAGGCGATCGGGGGACGCCCCAGCCTGGGCGCGGTCGTCTCCAAGCTCCAGGGGCCCGTCGATCCCGCCGTCCCCGCATTCGTCGGGCTCGCCGAAGTCACGAAGCACGTTCCCTGGTCCGATCCCGGCGCGACCGGGTTTCTCGGCCAGACGTATGCTCCGTTCAAACCGGATGGGCCGGCGCTGGCCAACATGAAACTCCACATGTCGACCGAGCAACTCGCCGATCGACGCAAGCTTTTGTCCAGCTTCGATCAATTACGACGCGATTGGGACGCAACCGGTTCCATCGCGGGGGTCGATGCCTCGAATGAACTGGCCTTCGACGTCCTGACTTCCAGCAAACTCCTCCAGGCCCTCGATCTGAGCAAGGAAGACCCGAGGGTTCGCGCTCGCTACGGAAATGGGCAGCCCTACAAATTCCAGTACGACGGCGCCCCCACCGTCAACGAACATCTCCTGATCGCGCGTCGGCTCGTCGAGGCCGGGGTCCGTTGCGTCACCCTGTCTTATGGCCGCTGGGATAGCCACGGAGACAACTTCGGCCTCGTCCGCGATCACGGCCCGAAGCTCGACCAGTGCTTGAGCGCCCTCATCGAAGACCTCGAAATTCGCGGCATGCTCCAGGATGTCACCGTGGTGGTCTGGGGTGAATTCGGCCGAACGCCTCGAATCAATCCCCAGGGGGGCCGCGACCATTGGCCCACGGTGAGTTGCGCCTTCCTGGCGGGAGGCGGGATGAAGGTCGGCCAGGTCATCGGCTCGACGAACCGCCTCGGCGAATACGCCAAGGATCGGCCCGTTCACGTCGCGGAAGTTGTCGCGACCCTCTACCGCAATCTCGGCCTCGATACCTCCGGCGCCCCGCTCATCGATCCCACCGGTCGTCCTCAGTTCCTCATCGAGAAGCCCCCGATTCCCGAATTGATCTAAAAACTGTTGTAGACAACCTGCTGAGACTCCGGCCGGATCTCAGCAGGCTGGAACAACACAAGTGATCACACACGCACTCGTGCCATTTCATGCACTAATTTGGCATGCTTGTGCGCATTATTGAGATCCCAACATTTCCCGTCGCTTCCGATCGACTCCTTGAATTTTGGGCGCGCTGCCGGCCATCTTCGTCCGATGGAATTGCCGGACATTAGCCGTACAAATAAGCCTGTCTACCTGGCCCATCCATGCCATTTCACATCATATTTCACAGTTTGGATAAATTACATAAAGGATATGCCCTCTAATTTGCCTATCATGGCATTCATATCAATTTGAGGATTATGCGGCCGACCTCGGACAAAAACTTGACGCAACATCACAAGTTTAACGCTGTTTGTAAGTTACTGTGGCTTAACTGGTTGCGACTACATGTCTACGGGGGTTTCGGCCTCGATTCCGTTATATTCGTCTCATTCCATCGAGAAGTAGATACAATAACGGATACACAGCGTCGGATCCAGTACCAGGCGCAATTAGGCCGCACCAAATTAAACTGATTTCCGGAAATCAGTTCCGGACTCATTGCCTCAGGACGATCTTTCGGCAGTCGTCGCAGACCTCGTCGCCCCGGGCGGGGTCGAGCCAACCCTCCCGCTGGCAGGAAATGCATTGCCCGAGGTAGAGGGCGCGGGGTCGGATCGCGGCCTGGCAGACGACCCCGCCGGCCGCGTAACCCGCCGGGCAGAGATGGCATGGGTGATCGAACGCCTCCGGGCATGGCGGCACCCGGTGGAAGCG
Organism: uncultured Planctomycetales bacterium; assembly: GCA_937997355.1. Classification (GTDB taxonomy): domain Bacteria; phylum Planctomycetota; class Planctomycetia; order Isosphaerales; family Isosphaeraceae; genus CALKTZ01. The sequence continues at coordinate 4,988 of CALKTZ010000049.1, forward strand.
TTGCTTGAGGATCTTCTGGTTATAGGTCCGGAATCCGGGAGGCACGGCCGTGAAACGGAAGGCGGGCCGCTCGGCCGAGAGCTCGACGGTGACGAAGCCGGCGAAGCGGAGCCTCGCGAGCTGCGCCGGGTCCTGGAGCGGGAACCGGCGTCTGTCCCGGGTGAACCCGAGGTCGAGCGCCATTCGGGCGATGCGGGCTCGCGACCACCAGGCCGTGATCTCCTCCGCGCAGGGCGCGCCCCCGATCGCCCGGAGCGCGTAGCGGAAGCCGTGATCCCCCGCGCGATTGCGGGCGGCCGCCCCCGACAGGATCTCGAAGGGGACCCACTCGTCCGCCGGCTGGCGGGACCAGGGCCGGACCGCCCGGCCCTTGCGGATGTCGGGGAGGCGATCCGCCAGGCGCCAGGCGAGGAGCCAGAGCTCCCGGCGGGAGAGGGGGGCGGGGGGCAGCGACCGCACGGTCTCGACGACGCCCCGGCCGTCCGCGGGCGCGAGCGTCGCGGCCCCCACCGCGGCGCACAATTCCCGGAACGCATCGCCGGCGGGGACCTTGCCGCGATGCCGTTCCAGGATCTCGAACGCGGCGTCGCGTCGCTTCTCCGCGGCCCGGCACTTGAATTTCGGCAGGGGCGGGAGGCCGTCGCCGGGTTTCACGACCCGTGCCTGGGGAAGGAGCGGGGCTTGCCGGGCTTCTTGCCGGGGGCCTTGCGGGCCGGGATCGTCGTCTTCGAGATCACCTCGACGTCGATGACGGCGGGATCGGCCGGGGCCTCGGCGGCGGGCGTCGGGGC
>CALKTZ010000050.1 GCA_937997355.1 uncultured Planctomycetales bacterium
GAGCGAGATGAGGGTCGGCGGTTGGACCCCCTTGGCCTCGAATGCGTCGAGCGCGGCGCCGAGCTGGCCCTTGCCGCCGTCGATCAGGAAGATGTCGGGGAAGGGCTCGTCGCGTTCCTGGAGCCCTCGGATGCGCCGGGTGACAACTTCCTTGATCGAGGCGAAATCGTCAATCCCGGAGACGCTCTTGATCTTGTAGCGGCGATAACCGGGCTTGAACGGCAGGCCGTCGACGAAGGTGACCAGCGAGCCCACCGTCTCGGTCCCCCCGAGGTGGGCGATGTCCACGCAGTCGAGCGTCCGGGGGATGCTGGAGAGTCCCAGCACCTGCTTCAGCCCCTTCAATCCTTTTCGCGGGTCGTTGTAGAAGACTTCCGGTTGCGCATGCTTGGCGAGATCGCCCCGCAGGTTGAGGGTTTGCAGGGCCTTCAATTCGTCGCGCAGGCGGGCCGCCTTCTCGAACTGGAGGGCCTTGCTCGCTTCCTTCATCTCCTCCTCGATTTCCTTGATCACGGCGTCCTTCTTGCCGTCGAGGAACAGCCGAAGGCGATGGATGTCCTTCTTGTAGGCCTCGCTGTCGATCCGCATGTTGCAGGGGGCAGTGCATTGATGGATCGAATGGAGGAGGCAAGGGCGGAACCATCGCCAGCGGGCGTCTCCTTCCTCGATCTCCAGGGTGCAGGTCCGGAACTTGAAGATCCGTTGCAGGACCTGGATCGCTCCGCGGAGACTCGCGGCGCTGGTGAATGGGCCGTAGAGCTTGACCCCCCGATCCTCCGGCTGCCTCGTGAAGCTGACCCTCGGGAAATCCTCGCCGGTCGTGATCTGGAGGTAGGGGAACGACTTGTCGTCCTTCAGGTCGTGGTTGTACTTGGGCTGGATGTCCTTGACGAGCCTCGCTTCGACCAGCAGGGCGTCGACCTCGCTCTCGGCCGAGAGGAAGTCGATGTCGGCGACCTCGCCAATCCAGTCCCGGATGCGACGATCCTCGGCCGCCGCCTTGAGGAAATACGAGCCGGCCCGCGACCGGAGATTCTTGGCCTTGCCGACGTAGAGCACCCGCCCCTGGGCGTCCTTCATCAGATAGACGCCTGGGGTCGTCGGGAATTGCTTGACCTTCTCAGCGGGCGTGAGGGAGATTTCGGCGGATGCGTCAGACATGGAGTCCCTTCAAAGATCGGAACGGCCTCGATCCGGTCCCACCACATCATGAATGGGCCTGGAGGCTCAAGACCCGCTCTCGAATCCATCGAGAGCACAGCACCGACACGGAAACGCCAAGCTCCTTGGCCTCGCGACGGATCGATTCAAAATCATCGGTGGGGACCGTGCAGGTCACCTGCTTGATTTTCGATTCGCCTTTGGGCGCATAGCTGACGGAGTACAGAGTTCCCTCCTGAAAAGTGGCGCGGACGCCGGATTTCAGGACCAGCGACTGATCGGGGCCGGTGGTGACTCCGCCGACGATCCCGATCGAATGATTTTCCAAATAGGCTCTGAATTCGTCGGTCGGCGTGCAAGCGGAAGGGACCCAATCCGAAAACTTGAAATATCGAGAAAAGCTTGACGATTCGAGCGAATGAAAATTGATCGTGATGGATGCAACGACGGGATTTTCATCCCGAGACGCCTCATGGAACGTGAATTCGATGATCGCATACTTCCAGATCGACGGCCTTTTGGAAACCGAGACATCATGAGGCGGTCCGAATGCACGCTCGACTTCGTCGGTCGTCATGCCGGTTCGGACGGGGCCGAGCTCGCCGGTTTTCAGGAAATGGACCAGAGATGGCATGGATCAGCTTCCCATCCGTTCCAGGGCAAGGATCAACATCCGAAATTCGAAGAGTCTCCCCCGAGCCCTGGCTAGCTTCTCTCCCTCGATGCTTAGGAGAAATGTCATGGCTCGCTCAAGAGCATCGCCGAGTCTTGAACGGAACACCCGATCCTCTCTCAATCGCGTAAAAACGATCCGGCATGAACTCTGGAGATTAACATCCGTGGTTGACGAAAAGATCGGACGGCACACGATCCCGCCCAGGTGGTCGGGGCGCAAGGCAATCTCCACCGAGTCGACATGGAGATGACAGCCCTTATCCACCCAGTCCGGTGCGATCGCCGAGATCCGTATGCGATGCTCCTGAGCGCTCACGCCGTCTCATTGATGTATTGTTCGAGATCGCGCGCGATCTGGTCAAGGCGCCGGTCGGTCTGGGCCTTGGCCTCGTCGAGGGCCTCGGGGCCGGGGACCTCGGTCCGGGCGAACAGGTAGAACTTGATCTTCGGCTCGGTGCCGGAAGGCCGGACGGCGAATCGCGTCCCGGGCAACTCGGTCTGGAAGATCATGAGGTCTCCCGAAGGCTCGGGGAGGGGCTCGTTCTTGCCCAGGTGCCGAATCTCGTGCGTCTTGTAGTCGCGCACCTCGGTCAACGCCAGGCCGCCGATCCGTTCCGGGGGCTTGGAACGAAACGCCGCCATGATCCCCTTGATCTTCTCGACCCCGCTCCGCCCTTCGTAGGTTTTATTGATCATCCGCTCGCCGTAATGGCCGACGTCGATGTAGAGGTCGTCGAGGTATTCGAGGACCGTCTGCTGCCGATCCTTCACGGTCGCCGTCAGCTCCGCGAAAAGGAGCGCTGCCACTGCCGCGTCCTTGTCTCGCACGTGGGTCCCCTTCAGATAACCGTGCGACTCCTCGAAGCCGCACAGGAAGCCGGCGTAGCCTTCCTGATCGATCCGCTGGGCGATCCACTTGAACCCGACGAGCAGGTCGTCCTCCGTGCGGACCCCTTCGCGAGCCGCGAGCGCCCTGGCCATCTGGCTGGAGACCAGGGTCGTGACGAGGTAGTGATCGTTGCGCAACAGCCCGCGAGACTCCATCTCCTTCATGATGAACGCGGCGAGCAGGCAGCCGATCTGATTGCCGTCGAGGGTGATCCACTGCCCGTGCGGCCCGCTTGTGAGGGGAAGCCCCACGCCGATCCGATCGGCGTCGGGATCGCTGGCGAGGACGAGATCCGCCCCGGTCGCCTTCGCTTCCTCGATAGCGGCAGCCAGGGCCTCGGGGAATTCCGGGTTCGAGACGTGATTGGGGACGTTCGGGAAATCGCCGTCGGGGGTTCGTTGCGAGGCGAGGATGTTCACGCGGTTGAAGCCGGCCATCTTGAGCGCCGCCGCGACCGACGTCTCGCCGACGCCGTGCAAGGGGGTGTAGACGATCGAGATGTCCCGGGCGTGGCTCACCGACTCGCTCACCACGGCCTCGACGTACGCGGTATCGACTTCCGGACCGACCAGGACGATCGAACCGTCCGCGACCGCCTCCTTGAAGGGCTTCTCGGGGATTTCGCGGTCGGACGCGACTCGGACGCAGTCGATGATCCCCCGATCGTCCGGCGGGATCACCTGGCCTCCCGTGGAGGAATAGCACTTGAATCCGTTATCCGACGGCGGATTGTGCGAGGCGGTGATCATGATGCCGGCATCGCAGCCGAGATGCCGCACCGCGAACGAGAGCAGGGGGGTCGAACGAAGCTCGGCGAACAGGTAGACCTTGAACCCCGCCGCCGCCAGGACCCGGGCGCAAAGCTCGGCGAACTCCGGCGAGTTGTGCCGCGAGTCGCGGGCGATCACGCAAGATCGCGGGGCGTCCTCCCCTTTCAAGGAGGTGACGTAGTCGGCGAGCCCCCGGGCGCTCTCGGCCATGGTCCGTTCGTTGAGGACGTTCGTCCCCACGGGATACATCTTGCCTCGCCTCCCGCCGGTCCCGAATTCCAGGACCGCATAGAAGGCATCGTCGAGAGTTTTCCAGCGTCCCGCTTCGATGTCCTCGAGAAGTCGCGGACGGTACTTCTCGAACGGCGACTCCGTCAACCATCGACGGATGTTCGCCGATGCCGACGTCGAGATTTCCTTCGCGGCCTCGGCCCGTTCCAGCAGCCCCAGAGCATCTTGGCTGGAAATCATGATTCGGCAACTCCATCACCCCGGGGAAGGGGACTGCAAGGGCGATTCTTTCGGTCGTTGAATTCCGTCAAGAAAGGCTAACTCTCCTAGGCGATATGGACAAGTCTCCCCCCACAAACCGGCCGGTTCGCCATAACTTGCTCGACCCGAAAAGAAGACGTGTCGTTCGACCTAAGTCCAAACTTCAGTGAAAGTTTTGGAAATTCTGCGGGGGCATCTTCCTTGTAAAAAGCTCTCTTTTGTAGATTCGTCTTGACAAAGAAAGAGGTCTCTTCATACCCGGCCATCCCCGCCCGCGCCCAGGCCGATTCGAGCATCGAAAAAAAAGCCGATCGTAAGTCCAGGAAAATAGGTCGCTTGGAGCAGCGAGGCGATGTCCTGCCGGCTTCGGAGAAATTTCGTGGCACGGCACTTGCTTTCTAGTCATCCATCAGGCGGCGAGAAGATTCATCTTCCGAGGAATTATTCCTCAAGTCGCCAAGACCCACCGATCCGATACGGTTCCCACACTTATACATGCAATACGTTCGAGGGAGGGATCTCTCGACCGTTGATTATAAAAGGCATGGAGGTCCTCATGGCTCGTTCCCACGCTCGTCGCAATCTTCGATTCGACTCCCTCGAATCGCGTGAGCTCCTGACGGCAGGCGGGCCGACGGCCGATACATGCTCGAGCTGATCAACCTGGCCCGCACGAATCCCACCGCCGCGGCGGAACGAGTGACCTCGAACCTGACCCCCGACGTCGTGTCGACCCTCAAGTACTACGGGGTGGATGCCAACCAGGCCAAGCGAGAGATCTCCTCGGCGACCCCGCAGCCGCCCGTCGCCTGGAACGCGTTCCTCGGCAACGCGGCCCAGGGACACAGCCAGGACATGGCGAATACCCGGACTCAGTCGCACGAGGGCTCCGACGGCTCGACGATCAACTCGCGAATCAGCAACGCCGGCTACCTCAACGCGACCTCGGCCGGAGAGAACGCCTACGCCTACGCAACGAACGTCGACGAGGCGATGCAGGCCTTCCTCCTCGACTGGGGCGTCGCCGACAAGGGACATCGACGCAACCTGCTCCAGCCCAATGTTTCGGCGGATGACGCGTTCACCGACGTCGGCATCGGCATCGTCCGGACCAATGACAACAACTTCGGGCCGGTCGTGATCACCCAGGACTTCGGCAGCCAGCCGAACGCGAAGGGTCAGCTCCTGGGGGCTGTCTTCAGCGACGGCAATTCCAACGACTTCTATGACGTCGGGGAAGGGGCGGGGAACGTCCTGATCACCGCCAGGAATCTGGCAACCGGCCAGAGCTCCTCGATTCAGACCTGGGATGCCGGCGGCTATCAGATGCCGCTCGATCCAGGCAACTACCTGGTCACCGTGACCGTGAACAACAAGGTGGTCAAGTCCACGAACATCACCATGGGATTATTGAACGTCCTGCACAACTTCAACCTCAACGATCCTTCGCAGGACGCGCCTCCCGCCACTTCCTCGGCACCGGCCCAGAGCCAGAGCGAAGCTCAGATCCAGACCCAAACTCAGAACCAGTCGTCCTCGAACTCCTCCACGGATTCCTCCACCTTCAGCCTGAGCTCGTCCAATCAGTACACCCCGACCCGGCAGTCCACCTCCGGCGGGTTCCTGGCCAAGTGGTCGTCCTGGAAGGCCCGGCTCTCCTGATCCGCGATCCCCCGAGTTCGCCCAAAATCACGATGCCCTCAAGGCCACCCCGACTCCGAACGCTCCCGGAGGAGGGGTGGTTCTTTTTCGAACAAGCTTTCGTGGGGAACTCGTGAATCAGCCGAAG
>CALKTZ010000051.1 GCA_937997355.1 uncultured Planctomycetales bacterium
GGGCGCAAGTGGGCCGCCGAGAAGGGGAGCATCCACCAGTTACGGCGGTTCGCCGACTATCGGCGGGCCAGGGTCGATGGCGGCTCGTGGCCGCGATGCTTCCCCCAGCTCTCCCACGACAACCCGATCTCCCCGGCCTCGGCCTTCGTCACCGTCCTCGGCCCCGCGTGCCCGACCAGCAGCATGACGTCCATCGACCCGGCCCGGTTCTTCGCGGAGATCGGCGTCGAGGACCCGGGCGACCGCCCGTCCGTCTGGTTCCTCGGCTTCGGGGATGGCCTGGTCTCCCTCTGGGACGAGGTCCGCAACAAGTTCTGATTCTGATCGACCGTTTCGAGCATCCCTGCGGGCCGGGCTTCTCCGTCCCGCGAACCTTTTCGAGTGAGGAGTATTTCAGTGCAGACTTTAGTCGAGCGTTTGCGTGCGGCATCGGCCGCGACCTGGACCGCCGAGTATGCCGCCGGCCGCGCCGCCGGGCGGAAGTGGGCGGAGGAGTCCGCGACCCTGGCCCAATTCGCGAGGCTGGAGGCGTTCTTCGAGGGACGCCCGCGGTTCATCGACTGGCGGGGCGTGTTCGGCGGGGAGAACCCGGCGGTGTTCCTCGCGAGCCGCCTGGAGGCCAGCGGATACGGGGCCAGCAACGAGACGGCCCGCGCGTTCTTCGTGGCCCAGGGGGTCGTGAACTCCCTGGACCGCTCCCCGGACTTCTTCGCGGGGTTCGCGGAGGCGGCCATCTCCGTCTGGAGGTCGGTGAAGGACAGGATTTGACCCCGATCCGGGCCGGGAGGGGTCGCCGCCAGCCCCGGCGCCCTGCCCGGTTCCGGTTGTCCCGATCGTGCGGACTCCTGCGGATTCGGGAGGCCCATCGGGGGCGTTTTCGGCGCGCGGAACCGACCGGTTCCGTACAGCACAGCCCCTCCAATGCCGATATACCTCCTATTCGCTGCTACTCCGCATCGGCCCGATGCGCCCCAGCATCGCATGGAGGCGATGCGACTCCGCAGCGGTTGTGATGACTTTTGCCGTGATTTACGGGCTCAAACCCGCGCGGCCGGGAGGTAAATCATGCGGGCGATCGGCTACGTCCGGGTCTCGACCCAGGAACAATCCACCGACGGCGTCTCCCTGGCGGCCCAGGAGGCGAAGATCCGGTCTTACGCCGCGTTGTACGACATCGAGCTTGCCGACGTGATCGTCGACGCGGGCCAGTCGGCCAAGTCGCTCGACCGTCCGGGGCTGATCCGGGCTCTCGAAATGCTCAAGTCCGGGGAGGCCAAGGGGCTCGTCATCGCCAAACTCGACCGGCTCACGCGGTCGGTGGCCGACCTCGCCACACTCCTGGACGGCTACTTCTCCGAGAAGGCCGGATGCCAACTCTGGTCGGTCGCCGACTCGATCGACACCCGGACCGCAGCCGGCCGGATGGTCCTCAACATCCTGATGAGCGTCTCCCAATGGGAGCGGGAGGCGATCGGCGAGCGGACCCGCGACGCCTTGCAGCACAAGGACTCCCAGGGGGAGCGGATCGGGCGGATTCGCTACGGCCTGAAGAAAGGCGAGGTCGTCAACCTCGGGACGCCGGACCGGCGCGGCAGGACGGAGGTCCAGCTCGTGGCCCCCGACCGGGTGGAAGTCGAGGCCCTCGAAAATCTGAAACGCTGGAAGCTCGACGAACCCCACGCCTCCCTCGGCCAGCTCGCCCGGAGGCTCGACGCCAGCGGCGTCCCGACGAAATCGGGCAAGCCGTGGGCGCGGAGCACGGTCCGCGACCTGCTGGCCAGGATGAATGTCCCAACTCGGAAAGCGAGACGAAACCATGAGCACGGCCAAGCCGAAGCCCAGGAACGATAAACTTACGATGGTCGCCCGCGAGGCCATCGAAGCGTGCGGGCTCAGCCTCTACGACATCTCCGAACGGACGGGCGTCGATCGGGGGCTGCTCAGCCGATTCAAGAACGGCAAGCAGTCGATCACGCTCGCCACGTTCGACCGGATCAACGAGGTGCTACGGCTCCGGATCAACCGGCGCTAGTTGCGGAGCACCATGACGACGATCTGGATCAGCCATCGCCAGGCCCAGATCATGCCGAGGAGTCGGCCGGCCCAGGTGAGCCGGTCAATCCAATCGGGACGACGGGATGATCTGGCGGGAGGAAGAAATCCGGCGAGATTTTTTAGCCTCGCCCAAAACTTATTTTTGAAGGGCATTTCATATGCACCTCCAAAAGAATAAATAATTTTATATAGTCAAATTTACGTATATTCAGGACACAATTTAGAGCAGTCACATTAATGATAATAGCGTGATGCTCTCCATGATCATCCTAGGGATAACCGAGGGTCGAATTCAATACCTGTTCGGCGCTCGGGCCAAAAATCTCGGCGATTCGGCCGAAGCAGGCTCGCG
>CALKTZ010000052.1 GCA_937997355.1 uncultured Planctomycetales bacterium
GCCATCGGCGCCCGCTACAAGGGGCGGCCGGCGGGCATCCTCGGCGATGCCGCCGCGTTCAGCTTCTACCCCTCCAAGAACCTCGGCGGATTCGGCGACGGCGGGATGATGACGACCGACGACCCCCAGCTTGCCCGTCATCTGGGGCGACTCCGGGTCCACGGCATGGAGCCCAAGTATCATCACCATGAAGTCGGCATCAATTCCCGGCTCGACGCCCTCCAGGCCGCCGTGTTACGCGTCAAGCTCCGCCACCTCGACTCCTGGAGCGAGGGACGCCGCGAGGCCGCCGGGCGCTATCGCGATCTGCTGAGCGTCCCTTCGCTGCGAGGATTCGTCGACCTCCCGTTCGAGAGCGATGACAGTCACCACGTCTACAACCAGTTCGTCGTGAGGGTCCCCGCGACTCTCCGGAACGAGCTGCGAGACTATCTGACCTCGAAGAAGATCGGGACCGAGATTTACTATCCGATCCCGCTCCACCTCCAGGAATGCTTCAAGACCCTGGGCTACGGCCGAGGAGATTTCCCGCATGCCGAAGCGGCGGCCCGCGAGACCATCGCCCTGCCGATGTTCCCCGAGCTGACCGACGAACAGCAGCGCTATATCGCGGGCTCGATCCAGACGTTCGCCGATTCGCACGCCCACGGCGCGCTCAAGACCGACCGCGCGGCCTGATCTCAATCGTGTACGTCTCGAATCAGCGGAAATCAAAAGGATTCGCGCCGGCCGAGAATGCTCGGAAGGCGCGAATCCTTTTTCCATTGCTTGGCAGTTTCGGGGAATCGAGATAACATAGGTGTACAGGAGATTCCTTGACATGCCCATGCAATTACCCAGCGATCTCGAACGTTCACTCCAGGCCGCCGTCCGCGACGGGCATTTTCCATCGCTCGACGATGCAATGGCCGAGGCGGCTCGTCTCTTGCTCAGGGAAATTCAACGGGGGCAATTCCCTCCCGGTCCGGGGGGCCGGATATCCTCGGATGACCCCGTGCTGGGGTGCATGAAACAGGATGCCGAACTCATGGATGGAATCGTCGCCGACGCGTATCGCCTCCGGCAAGAAGACAACTGGCGAGAGATCGGCATTTGAAGAAATCCCTGATTGATACCGACATCTTTTCCGAAATCACCAAGGCGGTGAATCCGACCATCTCCAGGCATGCCGTCGCCTATCGCAAAGCATTCGCCCGTGCCTCATGATGGATTCTGGAGTGAAGCTTTGAATTTCTGTCCCGCTCGTCCGGTGAAGGGTGGCCGGGGCACAGCGAGCCCGACAGGGCGAGCATGCCCCGGAAGTCCGACGATCCCGATAGCCCTGGCCTGGTTCCCCGGGGCACGCCGACGTTTTGCTCCGGCCACCTGGCCGATGCATGCGAAATTTTGAGACCTTCGGTCGCGGGTTTCGGCGGGGTCATGAGACCCGCACCGAACGAACCAAGGCCGTGCGCAATCCAAGTGTGAACCGCCCTATCGCAAAGCATTTGCCTGTTACACGATCTCGGCCATCACTTTCATGGAGTAGTGGAAGGATATGAGCCCGGCTCGGACTTATAAATAGGGCTTCGACGCGCAAGAAATCTCCTCTCTCCTGGGAATTTCAGGAAGAGAGGAGGAATCATGCATCGGGTTCGATGGTGTTTTCCGCCGGTCAGTCGTGGTGAGGCGGGAGAGGTAAGGAGGGATCAGCAGGCGGCGGCCATGGCCATGGGGCGAATTTTGGGCATGCGGGTTCGCCCTCGGAGCGGGCTGGGGCGGCACCGGGCATCCTGGGGGGGGCAGTCGGTCGCTTCGGAAGGGGAGATCGAGCGGAGTTTCGGGCGGTCGCCCCGATTGCGGAGGCGGTTGAAGAGAAGTTCCATCGCCTCGCGATGAATCCTCGCGACGTAGGAGGCGGAGCAGCTCATGATGGCCGCCACCTCTTCCTGCGTCTTCCCTTCGAGATAAATCAGGCGGCATGTCTTCGCCTGCGAGGGGGACATGGGTCGGAGGTGGAACTCGACGGTGTCCACCGCGTCGACTTCGGCCCCGACCGGGAGGTCCGGTGTGAAGCCGATCGGCACCCCGCAATGCTCGGCCTGCATCGGGTTCCCCCAGGCATCGCGGATCGCCGAGGATTGGAGGTAGCGGGATTTGCCGGCCTTTCGCGCGAAGTCGATGATGGCCCCCACGACCTTGTAGCGGAGGAAGGTCGTGAACCGGGTCCCGATGCTCGGGTCGAATGCGCGGGCGGCCTCGACCAGTGCCATGAAGGCGATCGATTCGATTTCATCGCGTTCGACGCGCGTCCTGGCGTACAGCCGATGGGCCAGTGTACGCGCCAGCGGGAGATAGCGGGTTGCCAGTTCCTTCTGATCATCCGTGAGCGGGGTCCGTCCGTAATCGGGATTGGCGCGGTCGGGGAACTCGGCCTGGCGTCTGGCCGACAGCTCCGCGTCCTGGCTCCGTCGTGGGCTCGCATTCGGGTTCGTCTTCGGGAAGAAGTCACTCGCCGGCCGCGAGAAATCGTCCCGCCGATGTGTTCGGCTCGAGTCCTCGGTCATGATCCACCTCCGGAAGTCGTGTCGATCTTGGGTGTGAAGGGACGATCAGAGGGACACGACCGGGGATCGGAACCGATCCGATCCCGACGGGAGGTTGGAACCCTGGACGGGGTGCCGGCGGAACCGGGCGGAGAATCGCTCGGGGGCTGCGGCCGCCGAGGTCGCGGGGGCCGTTGACGTCTCAGTCGCCTTCTTCGCCTGAGTCGCGTCCGCCTGGGCGATCAGGTGGACGGCCCGCTTCTGATTGACGTCGAGCTGCTGGAGGGTTCGGTTGATCTTCTCCTGCTGATAATCCAGATAAGCTTCAACAAATTGACGGTTGCCGTGAATCCCCTCGCGATAAACGAGGCCTCGGCGACGAAGCTCGCGGACTCGTTCGAGCTCGTGGATGAGTTGAGAATGAGTGCGTTGGGTTTGGATCAGGGCGACGCAGAGTTGAAATGGCGTGAGAGGTTCGGGGCGGAAAGAATGGGCGGAATTACGTTGGTCGCTGGTTCGTCGAGATCCCGACCGGTTCGAGATGCGGCAATGAGCCGCATGCACGGTCCGGCTTCGATGCGTTCTGGAGGTGGTGTTACGCGTCTCGACGAAGACATGCGAGGCGACCGGGCTGGCCATCATGCGGTCCTTTCCTTGAGGGTGCGGCATCGCGGAGAATGCTCCCGTCGGCTTGAGAGGAGCTGGAGACTGGCTGATTAGGTATGGATGAATGGGTCGGACTGAAGGGCGAACCGAAGATCGACATCGATCCTCATTCGTTGTTGCGAAAACGCAGGAGAACGGCTCTGTGTCTCCCGTAACAACAATATTGCCTAATTAGGGAGAAAGTCAAGGATAATCCTCCGAGTTTGTGTAGCTTTCTTTGGCGTTACGTCCTAGATTGTTTCCCTCGCTTACCCAGGTTGTATGGTGCTCTGAGTCAAGTTGACCAAAAAAACCTCAAAATTCTTAAAAAATGGAAGATAGAGCCTGCTATGACAAAAAAATCATCCGGTTTCGGGAATGATGCGGACGAGTTCTCCCCGGATTCTCAAAATCAAGGGTGTCCTTATTCAAACAATGAACTTGATACGGGATGGGTGTCCCGAGTTCAGGATAAGCTGGCAACCTGGTTCGAGGGGGCACAGCGTACACTCCCCTGGCGGCAGGATCGCGATCCGTACCGGATTCTGGTCTCGGAGATGATGTTGGTTCAGACCACGGTGACGGCGGTCGTGCCGTATTTCGAAAGGTTTCTCGCGAGATTCCCGGATGTGGAGGCTTTGGCGACGGCCGACGAACCCGATGTTCTGAAGCTCTGGGAGGGGCTCGGGTATTACCGGAGGGCGCGTCAGCTTCATGCGGCCGCCCAAATGATTGTATCCAAGCATGGTGGCGTGATGCCGATGGATCCGAAACAGATTCGCGAGCTGCCGGGGGTGGGGCGTTACATCGCGGGGGCGATCCTTTCGCAGGCGTTCGACCTGCCCGAGCCGATCCTGGAAGCGAACAGCCAGCGAGTGCTGGCCCGTCTGATCGGCTGGCGAGGAGAGCAGGGTTCCTCCGAGACGCTCAGGCGGCTCTGGGGGTGTGCCGAACGGTTAGTGCCTTCGCGGGGAGCCGGGAATTTCAATCAGGCGCTCATGGAGCTGGGGGCTTTGATTTGCACGCCCCGATCGCCGAGTTGCCTGATCTGTCCCGTCTCCGAGGAATGCCGGGCACGTCGCGAGGGACTCCAGGATGTGATTCCCACCCTGACGCGTCGCCCCGAGCCCCTGGCGGCGAGCGAGTCGTCGATCGTCGTGCGACGGGCGGGGCGTTGCCTGATCGTCAAGCGAGGGCCGGGGGGGCTCTGGGAAGGATTCTGGGAATTCCCGACGATCCACCTGGAGGGGGCCAATCCGGGGAAGCGCCCCACCCGGGACGACACGGATTCAAGATGGTGTCCAGGCGATGACCGGGCTCCGGGTCGAGATCGGGCCTGAAGTGAAGCGGCTGAAGTACACGGTCACCAAGCATCGGGTGACGGTTCATGTGCGGGAGGCCGGAAAGCCTCGGGGGACGGAAACGCCGGGGCCGTCGCTCGTGGAGATTCGTTGGGTGGATGCAGTTGAGGTTGCCCAGCTTCCGCTGACAGCGCCGGCGAGGCGGATCGCCTCATGGATCGGCAGTCAGGATGAATAAATTGGAGGAACCTCGCGAGATCCGAGCGGACTTGCTTGGAGTCGGGAAGTGATCTAAAATGGAGCGCACGCGGGACAAGTCAACACAATGGATTCGCCGTTTTGAGAATTTGCCAGGCCGATTGCCGGCTTCCGTGGTGAATCTCTCAATGGATACTGAGAAGCCCGTTTCCGTCGGTGAATCGAAGGAATCCCGTCGTATTCCACCGATGACTTCGGAATTTCCGGCGACCGGCCCGGCTCGAAATGATTGATTGCGGATTGCCCCAGAAGGGCGAAGGGTGAAGGAAGTCCGACCGGTCGATTTGCGTTCCGAACCCACGAACAGTTGACGATTCGATTCGAGAGCCGAGGGTAGGCTGAACGATGCCCTCAGACGG
>CALKTZ010000053.1 GCA_937997355.1 uncultured Planctomycetales bacterium
GAACTTCACGCCAAGGATATTTGTGGCTGGTATCGAGAGCAGGATCAGATTCCCGACTTCGAGCAATTCGAACCGGCAGTACGTCGAGCCGCAGTCCTGGCGAGAAGGAAAGAGAAGCTCGGTTCGTTGGGGTCAGGAGAAGAGCGGCACAAAGTTGAGAAGAAGTATCGGGCGACTGATCCCTATATCCATTTGACTCGCCGAGAACGATCGAGATTGTATGAAGAGGGTCTAGATCTCGTTGGGGATCATGATGGCATTCGGCTTTTCGCCGAGATCGTCGATAAGGGCCATCTGAATCAGCCGGATGCAACTCAGTCTGCACTTGCTCAACTCATCTCGCGGTTCGACGCGTTTCTAAAGAACTACAATAAACGAGAATTGCGCAGTCCGGAAAATGGTCTTCTCGTCATGGACAAGGAGCCGACTCGTGAGCGGCAAATCGAGAAGATCTTCGACGAGTATCGTGCGGAAGGTCATCCGTGGGGAGAGATCAATCATGTGATCGAGTCTCCCTTCTTTGTCGATAGTCGAAGGGCGAGTGCAGTCCAGCTCGTCGATCTATGCTCTTATGCAGTCAGGCGATATGTTGAGCGAGGGGCCGTCGAAGGTAGCTTCGAAGAGCAGAATTTCCTGCGGATCTTTCATAAATTTGATCGAGCAGGACCGAAGCTCCATGGCTTGCGGCATTACTGCCCGCGAGGATCTTGTGCCTGCCTGATCTGCCGTGATCGCGGTCATGCGAAGGGTGAATCGGTCGATTAGCTGCATCTCTTTGGCAACGTGGTCTTATGAAGCACCAATCCCGATCGACCCTTCCTTGACCTCGATTCCGCTGAGGCCGAGTCGGATCATCTGGGCGGCGAGCGCGGCGATTCGAGGGGCCGCGCGGTCGGGCAAAATTCCTCGGGCGTGGATGTTCGAGATCAGGTTGCGTTTCGAGTCGTCGTGGCCCGATCGGGGCCGATAGGCGAGATAGGCCGAGAGGCTCTCGGCGGTGGCCAGGCCCGGGCGCTCGCCGATCAGGAGCACCACGACCGCCGGGTCGAGGACTTCGCCGATCTCATTGAGGACGCCGACCCGGCAATGCCGGACGAAAACCGGGCGGCCGACTCGCCAGCCCCGTCGTTCGGCTTCGCGTTCCAGGAGCGGCAACAGGGCCGGGACCTGAGCCCGGACCGCCGCGGCCGAGAGTCCATCGCCGATCACGACCTGGAGATCGGCCCCTCGGGGACACTCGCGAGCAACGGTCGCCCTGGCCTCGTCGGCGAGCAGGCGGCCGAGGTCGGGGCGGACGAGATACTCCGCCTTGGTCCGGGCCTGGGTGCCCACCTCGAAGAGCTGGAAGCGATCTACCAGCGAGGCGCCGAGGTCGCGGACCAGGTCGAATTCGGCGTCGACGGCGTCGCGAGCGGCCGCGTGGTCTTGCCTCAGTTGGAGGAAGGTTTCGGTGCGATACGAGCCCCCGGCGCGGCCGACCAGGATCCGCGCCGGTGTCCGATCGCGGATCTGGGCCAGGACCGAGGAGGGGGGCGCAACAGGCACAAAATCCGCGGCGATTTTCGGCGATTGGTCCATCGAGATCCGTCCCTCAATGATGATGAAGCCCGGGGAACCGTCAGCGGGGCCGAAGCGCGGTCGAGGGCTGCGCCCGGGCCGAGGCCGGCGCGGCGTCCGGTTCCAAGAGCATGATGCTTTCGACCTGGAAGTCGCAAGGCTGATTATCCGGCTGGATGCGGAACTCCTGGACGACGTCGTCGATCCAGACGGTCGTCTGCCGATGAGAGCCGGTCGGCAATGTCCAGAGGGCATAACGCTGAGCCGGGAGGTTGTTGTAGCTCGATTGACCCGGTCGGAGCCAGGTGAGCTGGAAGCGGGCCGGCGAGCGATCCGGGATGGAGTGGGAATAGCCGATACGCACGCCGAGGACCGGCCGAGGAGACGCGAGCCGATACACGAGCTGCGGATCAACCCCCTTGATGTGCGCCGTGGACGTGGCCCTGTCCCAATCGGCGAGCTGGAGCGCGGTGGGGGTTACGGGAATCGACACGCCGCGATGGGGAGGGTCGTCCCGGAGCTGGCGAAAGGGACCGAGCCGGCCCTTTCGCAATTTCGGCAGGAGCCGGGCCAGTTCATCCTGGCTCGGATGGATGGCCGGGGTGTGGCGTGAAACCAGCTTGTAAGGGGGCATCCCCGCCTGGATGTCTCGGCCGAGGGCCTGGGCGTTGGCCGTGCTCCCCCGGCCGCTGGCGAGGCCCGCCTCGGCATTCGGCCAGAGCAAAATGCAAGCGAACGCGAAAAGCGTGTTGCCGCCGAGCGAGTCGATGATCGGAGGGGCATACAGTTGGAAGACGATCGCCAGCCAGCACCAGAGCGGGGTGGCCATGGCCACGTAGCGATCCTGGAACCCGGCGAGCGGACCCGCCCAGCCTCGTCCCCAACCGACCCCCGCGCCGAGGGTGAGAATCGCCGCCAGGAACGCGGCGAGCGCGGCGACCCGCGATCGCCCCCTGGGGTCCACGACCCAGCCTCGGATCAGGATTGCCAGGCCGATCGAGATCGCCGCGAGCGTCCCCCAGCCCGTCCAGGGCCAGCCCCAACTGGCCGGTGCTCCCAGCCCCCCGGCGAGGAACTGCAAGGCCGCCCGCATGTTGTCGAAGATGCCCCCCGGCGCGGGGGGATGAGGATCCCACCGAAACCCCCGGAAGTACAACACGGTGAGCAGCAGGCCGGGGACCGTCGCCAGGAGGATCAGGGTGCCTCGCCGTCGCGAGTCCGGATGGCCCGAATGGAACTCGACCCAGGCCGAGGCGAGCAGCCAGGCCGCCAGGGCCGGAACATGCAGGAGCCCCGTCCCCCCGCAGAGCGGGAGCAGGGCCAGCGCCGCGCCGATCCAGGCGGCCCGACGCGCCCCCGGCCACGATCGAGACGAGATCATCGCGATCAGGATTCCCCCGCCGATCGCCGTCGGCAGGATCTGGCTGAACATGAAGCTCCAGAGCAGGTTCGGCGCGTGCCCGGGGTGGAGGAGCAAGATCGGATATACGGCGTCGAACGGCTTCAAACCGCCGCGCAGCCTTCCCGCCAGGGCGATCAGGGCCGCCGAGAGGGCGGACAGGCAAACGACGCTCGCCGCCATGCCCGCCCGGACATCGTTCCCCGCGAGCCGGTCCACGGCAACCAGGATCAGCTTGGGGATGGGAATCCGATACTCGTTGGCCTGCTCCCAGAGCCAATCGGCGTTGATGGGCTGGTCGCCGATCGCGGCGAGCACGACCCCGTAATCGTCCCAGATCGGGACATCGGATCCGAATGAGACAACCAGGGCCGAGGCCGACAGCGTCATCAAGGCCCAGACGCCCCACACGAAGAGTCGGGCCCCTGAGTCCGGCTTCATCGCCTGCTCGATGCCGTCAATTTCCACGACGTCCCCCCGGACGGTCGTCACCGTCGTTCATGCGTCACTTAACTTGAAATGGTGAAACTCATTTCAACGAGCGCGCGGGGGGATTGTCCAGAGGATCGTCGATTCCCCCGGCCCGCAACCGCTCAGCGTTCGGCCCGGCGGGCGACGGCGAACAGCGAGGTCCCCGTGGGGAGTTTCCCCGAGAGGGCCCGCCCTCGCTCCAGGGCGAAGGCGAGCCTCATGACGAGCGGGCCGGGCCAGGGGGGGAGGCCGAGGTAGCGGCGGTAGGTTTCGGCGGCCGGCTCGCCGGCCTGTCCCTTGCGGTTCCGACGTTGACGGCCGAGCAGCGGAACCAGCCAGCGCCCCCACCAGAAGATGCGCTCCACCCGCAACGGGCTTGACCCGAACGCCGCCCGGAGCGACTCCGGCAGATAGCGGCGGCGATGCCCCTGAATCTCGTCGAACTCCGTGAAGAAATCGGGCAGGGCGGGGACGCTTACGATCAACACGCCCCCCGGCGCGACCAGCTCCGAGAGTCGGGAGACTGCCCCCCGGTCGTCGTCGATGTGCTCGATCACGTCGAGCGCGAGGACCGCGTCGAACGGCTCGATCCCGGCGGGAAGCGGGCGGGTGATGTCGGCGACGTGGAGCGAACGGCCGGGCCGATCGCGGTCGAGCCGTTCGAGCATCCGCCGCGAGATGTCCATCCCGGCCGCGCGATAGCCGGCCCGTTCCAGCGACTTGAGCGTGGTCCCCCAGCCGCAGCCGGCGTCCAGCACGCGGGCGGGAGGGCGAACCCCGAGCTGGTCGAGGAGCCCGAGCGTCAGCTTCGAGCGCGCGATCCACCAGGGATGGCGGCGGATGATGGCCTCCAGCCCCACGAGGATTTCCTCAGGCATGTGCTCGTCCGCGGCCCCTTCCGACCAAACCTGAATCATCGGGGGCTTTCCTGGTCGGAAATCTCGCGTCGCTCGGGCTCGATGCGATGGGCCGGCCGGTCATCCACGATATAGGGGGGCCGCGCCTTCACCTCCAGGAAGATCAGCCGGATATATTCGCCGATGATCCCCAGGCTCAGGAGCTGCACCGAACCCAGGAACAGGACGACCACCATCAGGCTGGCCCAGCCCCGGGGGGCGCTCCGCTCGGTCAGGGCGTCGACCAGTGCCCAGATCGCCAGCGCGGCCGTCGTGCAGAGGGTGAGGAGGCCGACGTGGGTGGCGATCCGGAGCGGGTAGCTGCTGAAGCTGACCAGGCCGTCGATGGCCAGTCGGATCAGGGCGAACGTCGAGTACTTGGGCTTCCCCAGGTCGCGCCCGGGCCGCTCGTATTCCAGACCGACCTGGCGAAATCCGGCGGCGGTGCGCAGGCCCCGGACGAACCGGCAGCGCTCGGGGAAGCCCCGCAAGGTCTCGACGACCCGCCGGTCCATCAGGCAGAAATCCCCCGAGTCGAGCGGGATCGCGATGTCGCTGATCGCCCGGAGCAATCGGTAGAAGACGAAGTAGCCGGCCCGCTTGAAGAGATTCTCCTTGCGCCCGCGACGGATTGCGTAGACCACGTCGTTCCCCATGCGCCAGAGCTGGATGAACTGCGGGAGGACTTCCGGAGGGTCTTGCAGGTCGCCGTCCATGACGACGACGCCCCGGCCCCGGGCGCGGTCGAGCCCCGCCGAGATCGCCGGCTGGTGGCCGAAGTTTCGGCTCAGATGGATCGGGACCACGCGCGGGTCGGCTTCGGCCAGGGCGTCGATCCGCCGAGGGGTGTCGTCCTTGCTCCCGTCGTTCACGAAGAGCAGTTCGTAAGCCCCCCCCGCAGATTGCAGCACGTCCGTGAGCCGGCGATGGAGCACGCCAACCGTCTCCTCCTCGTTGTACAGCGGGACGACGACGCTGATCTCGATGCTCATGCGTGAGGAGCTTTCCATCGTGTTCCCGTCGCGGTTCCCGGCGACCTGCTCATCACGAATTCAACCGGATGTGCGGCGGCCCCGGAAACCGCTTGCGTTCGAGGCCCAGCCAGGCCAGCACAAGGACAACCGTGGAAATGCCGATGACCCAGATCGATTGCTCGTTCGGCGGCTGCATGCCGATGGCGACCAGCGCCAGGCAACCGAGGACGCTGACGATCGCCAGGGGGGGATACCATCGGCCGAGGTTCCAGGGACCCATTTTGGTCCAGGTCCGCCCGAAGGCCCAGGCCCCCAGGGCCGTCGGCAGCACGTAGGACAGATACAGGAAGATCGTGCAAACCGCCGTGATCGTCGAATACACCGGCGTGTAGACCGTGAACAGGACCGACGCGATGGCCACGGTCCAAATGGCCACCGAAGGCGAGCGTCGCCTCGGAGAGACGCGCCGGACGATCCTCGAGAACGGCAATCCTCCATCCCTCGCGAAGGCGAACGCCATGCGGGATGCCGATGTCACCGTGGCGAGGCCGCAGAGATACTGGGCCAGGACGATCCCGGCGACGAGCGACGTCGCGAGGGGGGCGGGGAGGACCTCGTTCATGATCGATCGGAACGCCCCGTTGCCGCGCGACGCCGCCTCGGGGATGCTCGGCGCCGCCAGGACCGCCGCCGAGAGGAGGATCCACCCCGCGATCCCCGAGACCAGCACCGAACGGATGATCCCGCGAGGGACCGCCTCGGCCGCGCCGATGGTCTCTTCCGAGGCATGGGCCGAGGCGTCGAACCCCGTGATCGTATAGGCCGGGAGCAGGAGCCCCAGGGCGAACAGGAGGGGGATGCTGGCCGTCGCCGGCCATGTCCCCGCGCCGGCCTCGCCGCTGAAATTGTCGAACGTGATCAGCCTCGACGGCTCGAAGCTCGGCGCGTAAGCGAACAGGCAAATCGTCAGCACGGTCGAGATCAGGAGGATCCAGTAGCCGCTGAAATCGGTCAGCTTTGCCGTGACCCCGATCCCCAGGTGATTGATGGCCGCCTGCGAGACGGTGATGAGCAGCACGCCGACGAGCTGGGCGATCCACTCCGAACCCGGGGGAATCGCCCCGGCTCCGAATGCCCCGGCGGCGAATTCATAGGTGCCGACATTGATCGCGGCGAGCACCGTGATGAGGCCGGCCAGGTTGAACCAGGCGGTCCCCCAGCCCCAGCCCCGGCCCCCCAGGATCGATGCCCAGTGATAGAGCCCGCCGGCCGTGGGGAAGGCCGAGGCGAGCTGCCCCATCGTCGCCGCGACGACCAGCGAGAAGAGCCCCACCAGCGGCCAGCCCAGGCCGATCGAGGCCCCGCCGACTCCGCAAAGCCCCAGGTGAAACGACGTCACGCCACCCGCGAGGATGCAGATGATCGACATCGAGATCGCGAAGTTCGAGAAGCCTCCGAGCCGACGGGCAAGCTCCTGCGAGTAGCCGAGCGCGTGCAGACGCTCGACGTCTTCCGAAATGAGTTCTTCTTCGCTTGCCTCCGGATTCCACGATTCCGTCATCGAGCCATCTTCTCCACATCTTCGAGCATCGGTCCTAGCTGTTCGAGCATTCGTTCCCCCTGGCTTCCCGCGAGCGAGTGTCCGGCGGGGAGCCCGCGAGACGCGAGCCAGGCGGCGAACTCGGGGGCCGGCTTCAAGCCCAGCAGCCGCCGGACGGCCAGGGCGTCGTGATAGCTCGTCGACTGATAGTTGAGCATCACGTCGTCGGAGCAGGGGACCCCCATGAAATAGTTGCAGCCCGCCGCCGCCAGGAGCAGCAGCAGGTTGTCGGCCGAGTTCTGGTCGGCCGAGGCGTGGTTGGTGTAGCAGACGTCGACCCCCATCGGCAAGCCCAGCAGCTTCCCCATGAAATGATCTTCCAGCCCCGCGCGGATGATCTGCCGCTCGTCGTACAGGTATTCCGGGCCGATGAACCCGACGACGCTGTTGACCAAAAACGGATCGAATGCCCGGGCCACCCCATAGGCCCGCGCCTCGAGCGTGAGCTGGTCGACCCCATGATGTGCCCCCGCCGAGAGGGCGCTCCCCTGGCCGGTTTCGAAGTACATCGCCTGATCGCCGACCCACGGGACCTCGCCGCGCCCCCGGTGATGCTCCAGCACCCGCTCCTGCCCTTCGCCGAGCAATGCCAGGCTGATCCCGAAACTCGCGTTGGCAAGCTCGGTTCCGGCGATCGACTGGAACAGCAGGTCGACCGGCGCGCCTCGATCGAGGCAGCCGAGCTGGGTCGTGATGTGGGCCAGGCAGCACGCCTGGGTGGGGATGGCGAACGTCTCGATCAGGCGGTCGAGCCCTCGCAGGATCGACGAGATGACCTCGATCGACTCGGTGGCCGGGTTCACGCCGATGACCGCGTCGCCGCAGCCGTACATGAGCCCGTCGGCCGCCGACAGCAAGATCCCGCCGAGGTCGTCGCTCGGGTGGTTCGGCTGGACGCGGATCCCCAGAACCCCGCGCCCGCCCAGGGTGTTCCGGCATCGGGTGACGATCCGGATCTTGCTCGCGGCGACGACGAGATCCTTGTTCCCCATCAGCTTGGCGACGGCCGAGGCGATCTCGGGGACCAATCCCGGGCGGATCGCGGCGAGGTCGGCCTCGGTCGTCTCGTCCCGGAGGATCCACTCGCGGAACTCTCCGACCGTCAGGCCGGCGATCGGCACCAGCGCGTCGCGGTCGAGCCGGTCGAGGATTAGCCGGCTGACGTCGTCTTCATCGGGATCGATCAGCGGGTTGTCCACGATCTCGCCGAGCGTCAGCCCGGCGAGCACCACCTTGGCGGCGACGCGCTCGCGCTCCGAGGACGCGGCCAGCCCCGCGAGCTGATCCCCCGACTTCTCCTCGTTGGCCCGCGCGAAGACCGATCGCAGATCGTCGAAGGGAAATCGCTCGCCACGGATGACGGTGGAAAGATTCAACGGAACGGCCCCCGCGTTGACATTTCGTCGCTCCCGCGGGGCACATGATATCACGTTTACGCGATCCGGGCACGCAACAAGCCCGTTCCCGGCAATGTGCTACGCAACACGGCGCAGCCGAACGCCCAACGGGCGGCCGTCGCCGAGATCCGGCAGGGGAGAGGAGCCCGGCAATTCCTCCCCCGGATTTCATGATTCAAGAGTTTCGGAGACGCGGAAACGCGAAGAGCCTCGCGGCGGGAAATGCCGCGAGGCTCCGGAGGTTGTGCCATCGATTCGATCGAGGTTCGAGCAAGATACGTCCTAGACCACCGGCGCCCGGCCGCGACCCAGCACGAGCGAGATGACGAAGAGGACGATGAAGACGAGCAGGAGGAACTTGGCAAGCCACTGGAAGTCACCCGCGAGGCCGCCGAAGCCGAGCACGGCGGCGACCAACGCCAGGATTGCGAACAGGATGGCGGCGCGAAGCATGGCTGTGAATCCCTCTCGAGCTAGAGTGACGGGCCGATTGCCCGGATTGGAAATGTGGCAAACTCAAATCATCGAATGTGAAGACGAGAGCAATCGAAAAAATCGATTACTTGCCGATGTCCTTGATCTTTTGGCCCGCTTCCTTGACCTTTTCGCCGACGTTCTTCGCGGCCTCGCTGGACTTTTCTGCAACCTTATCGGTCACTTCCTTGGCCTTCTGGGCGCCCGTGTCGATGGTCTGTTTCACCTTCTCCGAAGTGTTGGCCATTGCGATTCTCCGTTGCAATCAAGTCTGCTCCTGGAAATCTCAAGACGATGGAAATTGTTTAAGCAAGTGCGATGCCAGAGGTGGAATCGTTCGAAGAAAGAATCGCGATATGGCCGCGTCATGGGCCGACGACCGGGCGATTTCGCCGGCCGTGGGACATGGGACTATCTCCGGAGGCAAGTCCCAGTGCCAAAATCGAGAGGGGGTATCCGGGCTGGGCTGTGCCCTCGATTTCCGGTTCCGGCTGCCGTATCGTGACGGGGAAAGGGCCGCCCGGCCCGAACGTCGTGCGGTTACGGTCTCTTCAAGATTGGGCTCGAAACGTTCGTTGAGCCCTTGGGAGAATTTTGCCATGAACCAGGGACAAGGCTCTCGAAACGAGCAGGGTCCGGAAGATCGAACGCCTCGCGACCCCGTCGGCGGCGTTCGGCATCGCGGGGACGATCATGCGAGCCGCCGGGGTTTGCTACGGGCCGCCGTGGCCTCGGCCGGGGTCATGGCCTCGGGGGCGTCGCGGGTCGGCGCGACCACATCGCTCGAACCCGAGGCCGGCGCGACCACGATCAAGAATGGCCGGATCAAGCAATCGATCGTTCAGTGGTGCTTCGCCGATGCCTGGGACGTCCCTCGGATGATCCAGGTGGCCAAGGGGCTCGGCTGCGGGAGCATCGAGCTGATCGAGCCGAAATTCTTCCCGATGCTCAAGGACGCGGGGCTCGAGTGCGCCATCGGCACGATCGACATGAACCCCGATCCCCCATTCGTGAAGGGGTTCAACAACCCCAAGTATCGCGACCAGATCCTCAAGGCCACACGCGACGCGATCGACGCGTGCGCCGAGTTCGGCTACAAGAATGTGATCTGCTTCACCGGCATGCGCGAAGAAATTCCCGACGATGTGGGGGCGAAGAATTGCGTGGAGGGATTCAAGCAGATCATCGGCCATGCCGAGGAGAAGAAGGTGACCCTCTGCCTGGAGATGCTCAACACCCGCGCCACCGACCACCCGATGAAGGGGCACCCCGGATATCAGGGGGATCACACCGATTATTGCGTCGATATCATCAGGCGGGTCGGATCGCCAAATCTGAAACTCCTGTTCGATATTTACCACGTCCAGATCATGGATGGCGATGTGATCCGAAGGATTCGCGAGTTGAAGGAGTTGATCGGCCACGTTCACACGGCGGGGAATCCCGGACGCGGCGAGCTCGACGAGAAGCAGGAGATCAACTATCCGCCGATCATGAAGGCGCTGCTCGAAGTTGGATACCGGGGGTACGTCGGCCAGGAATTCATCCCCACGCGCGACCCGCTGGAGGGCTTGAAGCAGGCGGTCACGCTCTGCGATGTTTGAGCGCGGATTGCGACGGCCTTCACCAGACGAGGCCGGAGCGGAAAAGGGGACAGGCTCGCCGGTGCTCCGCGCGTACACGTCCCCTTTTCCGCAGGCCGATGCGATCGGATCGCGACGGCCCAGCCCCGAAGGGGCGGCCTTGTGTAGCTCGGGGCAACGCCCCGGTACGTGTTGAGCGGGGGGGAGGCTCTGTTCGGCGCGAGTCTCCCGAGGAAATTGCAAATACGCCGTAAGCCGTTGATTTACCTTGCTCGGCGCAGGTCTCCGACCCCGCCGAAACCGCCGACCGAAGGTCTCAGAGTTGAAGGCTTGCGCCCCAGGGGCTCCTCGTCGGTGCTCGTCGACTTTCCGGATCGCGATCGATCCGCTCGATGACAACTTGCGCCCCGGGGGTTCCTCGCTGGCGCTCGTCGACCCCGGCCACCCTTCGTGTAGGTCATGGGAAAAGCTTGGTTGCGTCGTGATTTACGGCGTATTTTGCAATTTCCTCTCCCGACCCCGCCGAACCAATGTGGACACGCGAGAATCCCAGCCCGCGCCCCGAGGACCGGACTCCTACATCATTATCTTGATCTTGTTACTGTGCCGACCGGGGACGATCGCCATTCGACATCGCTCCGGATTTGCGATGAGAGCGATGCTTTTTGACAAGTTTACGTTGGCTTTTGAAAGCAAACCGTTCCGAATTCGGCACGCATCGGAGTGCTGGAAT
>CALKTZ010000054.1 GCA_937997355.1 uncultured Planctomycetales bacterium
CCGACGGCCAAGCCGAGCGCCCCGCAAATCGGCCTTCCAACGTCCTGTTCATCGCGATCGACGACCTGAACGACTGGGTGGGTTGCCTGGGGGGCCACCCGCGGGTGAAAACCCCCAGGATCGACGCACTCGCCCGGCGCGGAACCCTGTTCGCCAACGCCCATTGCCAGGCCCCGCTCTGCAATCCGTCGAGGACAAGCCTGCTCACGGGGCTTCGACCTTCCACGACGGGGGTTTACGCCCTCCAGCCAGGCTTCCGATCTGATGACGCCCTCAAGAATCGCCTCTCGCTCCCCCAGGCGTTCCGGGCACTCGGCTATTCCACCTTCTGCTCGGGCAAGATCTTCCACGACGGCTCCATCCCCTGGAACACCCGCCACCGCGAGTTCGACGCCTGGGAAGAGCGCGGCCCCATGCCCTACCCTCCAATGAAATTCGTCGAGACCCCCGACGCGATCCGGGCGATGGATTGGGGGATCTTCCCTCCCTCGGACGAGATACAGGCCGACCGGAAAATCGCCAACTCGGCCATCGATCGCCTGAAGACGGCTCCGAACGATCGACCGTTCTTCATCGCCGTCGGGTTCCGGCTACCTCATGTCCCCTGCTTCGCCTCGAAGCCCTGGTTCGACCTCCATCCCGAGGCGTCGCTAGTCCTTCCTCCGGTCAAGGATGACGACCGGGAAGACGTGCCGCCATTCGCCTGGTACTTGCACTGGAAGCTCCCCGAGCCGAGGCTCTCCTGGCTTCGCAAGGCCGGGCAGTGGGCCCCCCTGATACGCGCCTATCTGGCCAGCACCAGCTACATGGACTCCGAGGTCGGCCGGGTGCTCGATGCGCTCAGAGCCTCCGGGAAGGAGGACGAAACAGTGATCGTTTTGTGGTCCGACCACGGCTGGCACCTGGGCGAGAAGGGGATCAGCGGCAAGAACTCGCTCTGGGAGCGATCCACCCGCGTCCCCCTGATCTTCGCGGGTCCGGGCATTCGGGCCGGGGGGCGTTGCGATCAGCCCGTCGAACTCCTCGACCTTTACCCGACGCTGGTCGACCTCATCGGCCTCCCCTCGCCCGAAGGGCTCGAAGGGCATAGCTTGCGCCCTCAATTGAACGACGCGAACGCTACCCGGCCCTGGCCGGCGATCACCACCCACAATCGCGGGAATCATTCGGTCCGATCACGAGACTGGAGATTCATCCGCTATGCCGACGGTTCGGAGGAACTCTACGACCATCGGAATGATCCCAACGAGTGGACGAATCTCGCCGGCAATCCGGCATACGCGGCCATCCTGCAAGAACATCGCCGCTGGCTACCAGTTCACGATGCTCCACCCGTCCCAGGCAGTGCCGCCCGGTTCTTGATCCGGGAAAATGGAGCCTGGATGTGGGAAGGCAAACCGATCATCGACGCGGAGATCGAACGCTGAACCTTTCGGCGACGATCCGACGCATCCGGACGGGTTGAATGAGAAACCAACCTTACGCGGAGGGATCCGGGGCGACTTCGGGCGGGGTCACGCCCAGACGCTCGGCCAGTTCCAGCAGCTTGGCCCAATGGCCGGCGGAGAGGGGGATTCCCCTGACGGAGCGTTCCTGAAAGACCTGACGCTCCGGGTCGCCGGGGAGCCGGATCGCGTCGACGCCGGCCTTTCGAGGCGTGGCGCGGACCACTCCGGCCAGGCATGAAGCTTCGCCGATCAAATGGTCGCGGCCGGCGAAGCGAACCGGATCGAGCACGATGAAGAGCACGCTGTTTTGCCTCGCGGGCGGGGCATCGGCATAGCAGGTTCGGCCGCCGCTCAGGCCGCCGACGAGCATGTCGAGCACGAGCCCCAACCCGAAGCCCTTGTACCCTTGCGCCCCGCCGACCGGCAGGATCGATCCCAGGGGATTCTGGTAGAGGACGTCGGGATTGGTCGTGGGATTTCCCTCGTGGTCCAGCAGCCAGCCCTCCGGAACCGCCGTCCGGTTCACGTGGTGGATGCGAACCTTCCCCTCGGCGGCGACGCTGGTTCCAAAATCCAGGATCACGGGGGCTTCGGGGTTATCCGTGGGGACCCCCGCGCAGAGAGGATTGGTGCTGATCCTGGGCTCCAGTCCCCCCGGAGGCGCAACCCGCGCGCCACTGCCGTTGTTGTTGACGGTCGCGATCAGGACGCAGCTTTCCGCCGCCACGCGCTCCGCGTATTCCCCCAGGCGTCCGATGTGGCCGCACTCTCGAATCGAGCCCGCCGCAATCCCGAGCGTCCTGACTTTGGGGAGCAACAAATCCAGCAGTCGATGCGCCTGGACCTGCCCGAGCCCACCCTGGCCGTCGCAAACGGCCAGGGCCGGGGTTTCCCATTCCAGTTTCAGGTCAACATCGCGCCGATAGTGGCCATCCTCGAGAAAGCCGACGTACTGCGGAACTCGCATCACGCCGTGAGAGTCGTGACCTCGCAGGTTTGCACCCACGAGGTTCTTCGCGACGGTGGCGGCATCGACCGGGCCGACTCCGACCATCTCGAAGAGGCGGATGGTGAAGTCGGTCAGCGGGACGGCGGCGATGGTCGGCATCCTGAACGTCCTTGATCGGTGTCAGCCCACGGTTTCCATGGTGATGTGCAACACATCCTGCTTGCCGTGCGCCAAGGTCCGGAGCCCCGCGTCGACTCCCCGAGCCTGGAGATTGATGGCGTCGGTCGTCTGGGTGTAGGGCTCCAGCGAGATGACATCCGGGGCATCGGGGGGAGTATATGCGACCAGCTCTCGGAAATTGCGGTCGTAGCCGAGCCGGAACTCCGCCTTCTTTTCGAGGTCGACCAGCCGGCAGACTCCACGCTCTCCCTCGAATTCCAGCCCGGTGAGGACGTCGTCGAGCTTGAGCCCCTTGATAGGCTGTCCCTTGCGGAAATCGAGCCGCTCGTCGACGGGCCGGGTTTCTCCGGTCGGGAGAAACTCGTTGAGCACCCAGGTTTTCCCGGCCGGGAGGATGACCTGGGTTTGTGCGAGGTCCCCGCCGGGGGCGAACGGTAGTCGAAAATAGGGATGGATGCCGAATCCGTACGGCAGCTCCTCGGCGGTCGGGTTCGACACCGAGACGGTCATGCTCAACTTCCGTCCGGCCAGTCCATAGCGAACCTGGAGCACGGCATCGGTCGGCCAGAGCTCCCGGTACTGCGGAGTGTTTTTCGAGATCTGGAACCGCCCCACGATGTACGCCTCGTCGGCCAGCGCCTTGTGCTCAACGACGTCCCAGGGGGTATCCAGGGCGAATCCGTGGATCGCGTTTGGGCCGAGCGTAACAGGCAGTTGATACGATTTTCCGCCGAACGCGTATTTTCCATCCCGAACTCGGTTGGGATAGGGGAAGAGGATCGGGATGCCGTTCCGGCCGGCCCGCTTGGGATTCTCGGCGAAATCCGCGTCGGCCGACAGGATCGGGCGAACCTCCCCGGCGACGGGGAGCCGGAGGTCGAACAGGTTGAAGCCGTAGGACGGTGAGATCGCCGCCGAAGCACGAGCCGAATCGTCGTACAAATAGGCGATCGTCCGCCCTCCCTTTGTCTGCGTGTCGACCCGAAACGCCATGTGCCTCTCCCTTGAAGAGCCTCGGTTGGTCCAGGGAATCCGAAAACCGCCGCAATCGCGCGAGGAACAAGAATAACAGATCCGGCGATCAACAGGAGTGGTCCCTTTCCGGACCAAAAATCGGAGCAATCTTCTCCTCGGAGAAGCACACCATGCATGGCTTTCTAATGGTTGAAGACGGACGCGGAGCCGTCAATTCGGAGCAACCCGGTAGTCGGAATGGTCCTCTCACATTACTATAGGGGCATGTCGTGAGAAGAAATCCCCGGGGCGTGATCGAGGTCGTCGTCGTGTTCGCTGATCGAGCACTCGAAGAATCGGCGACTGAAGCGAAGCGGGGAGTAATGGCTCGTGCGGGAACGAAGGAAACCACCATGGAGTCCCCTTTCGATCCGAAGGATGACAGCCTCCATGGATTGCGCCTTGATATTCTGCGTCAAGCCATCGAAGCCTATCTGAAGCTGGCTTACCCTTCGGACGAACTCCCGGAAGCCGTGAAACGACGATTGGCCTGGCCCGACGGGATCACGGCTCCCCAACTCCTGACCCGTCCCCCGTTCGAGCGGGCCGGGAGGGCCCCCGGCCGCGAGGAGCCGATCTTCGCCCTCAGGTTGGGGAATGCCCGTTATCCCCACATGAAACTCCAGATCCAACCCTGGCCCAACGACGCCAAATTCATGATCTCGGTCAACACGCATGACCAGGTCTTGGGGATCGGCGCGGCGGACGCCGATTCCCAGGAGTTTCGCGAGCTTCAGGCGTTCAACCAACAACTGAAAGAGTCGATCGAACAAGCCTGGGATGATGCCGGCTTGCCCACCTTCCTCCGTTATCTCCGGGATTACATCGCCAGCCGTTCCGAATTCGACAACCTTTCCCCATCGAATACGGGAACGGCCTGAGAAGCCTGGGCTTTTTCTTATTTGTCAGTACTACCAACCCCACCTGCGAACTCGAGCCGGATAGACATACATCTGGTTCGAGTAGACCGGATATGGATAGGTGTAGATCTGGGCTGGGGCGCTATAATTCGTTGAGTAGGCGCCCAGGCCCATCGAATTCCCCAGGAACGGCGTGGTGCCGATCCCGCCCGTACGAGCGAATCCGGGTAGGATACCCCGGTTCCGGTAGGGACGAACGACCGTGTAGCTGGTTGTCGGATAGTAGTAGCTATAGGTTGGCTGACGACCGATCCACACCTGTGCGTGCGCCGAGGCATAATCCGCACCGGCAAGCATCAGCAAGGCACCCAGAGCGACTGTGAGCGGAAAACGTCTGCTCATCGTTCTTTCCTTCTATTTAGGGATCGAAACCACGACGGTTTCCAAATGCAATTCCCGCGCCCGATCCCTCATCAGGCAAGCCGCGGAATCAATCGCTCCACGATCGATCTGCCGACGTTCAGCGATGCGGTTGCGGCCGGTGAGGGGGCGTTGTTGACATTGAAGACGCGTTCGGCATCCTGAATCAGGAAGTCATCAACCATCGATCCATCTCGGGCCACCGCCTGGGCGCGAATCCCGGCGGGCGCGGGCTCCAGATGCTCGGCGCGGATCTCGGGGACGAGTCGTTGCAACGCCCTGACGAACGCCGCCTTGCTCGCCGATCGCCACATCTCCCCGAGCCCCGTCTTCCAGTATCTGGCGGCAAGTTTCAGAAAACCGGGATAGGTGAGGGTCTCGGCCATGTCGGCGGGATTGAAGTTCGTCTTGCGATAGCCTTCGCGGGCGAAGGCCAGGACGGCATTCGGCCCACACTCCACCCCCCCCTCGATCATCCGGGTGAAATGGACCCCCAGGAAGGGGAAGTTCGGGTCCGGGACCGGGTAGATCAGATTCTTGCAAAGATGATGCGCCTCGGGCTTCAGCTCGAAATATTCGCCGCGAAACGGCACGATCTTGGCATCCGGGCGTTGGCCGCTCATCGCCGTGACACGGTCGCACTGGAGCCCCGCGCAGTTGACGACCTGGCTCGCCTCGACATCATTCGAAGGAGTCGTCAGCACGATCGTATTGGGGCGTCGGTCGAGTTTCATCACCCGCGATGAGGTGAGGACCTGCCCCCCGCGCTCCCGGACTCGCTCGGCCAGCCGCCGACAAACCTGCTTGTAATTCACGATCCCGGCCTCGGGGACATGGATCGCGCGAATCCCGGCCGCGTGAGGCTCCAGCTCCGCGAGCCGTTCGCGGCCGATCACCTCGCATGCGACCCCATTGGCCTGCCCGCGATCGAAGATCCGTTCCATGGCCGGCAACTCGGAGTCATCGAGGGCGACGATCACCTTGCCGCAGATTTCGTGGGCGATCCCTTCGTTCTCGCAAAATTCCTCCATCAGCCGCTTCCCCTGGCGGCAATTGACGGCTTTCAGCGACCCCGGCTTGTAATAGATGCCCGAGTGGAGGACCCCCGAATTGTGGCCCGTCTGATGGAGGGCCAGCTCATTCTCCTTCTCCAGCACCACGACCCGAGTTCCCGGACGCTCCCGAGTGAGTTGATAGGCGGTCGCCAGCCCGACGATCCCCCCTCCGATGACGGCCACGTCTGTCGAAATCATCGTGATTCCCGAATTCC
Organism: uncultured Planctomycetales bacterium; assembly: GCA_937997355.1. Classification (GTDB taxonomy): domain Bacteria; phylum Planctomycetota; class Planctomycetia; order Isosphaerales; family Isosphaeraceae; genus CALKTZ01. The sequence goes on from CALKTZ010000054.1 coordinate 6,142, forward strand.
TTTGCGAAGTATCACTCGCGAGGAGCCTTCATCCGTGCATTTGTTGCCTGGCCCTCGGAGCGGAGTCCCTTTCGAGACTCCAGTGTAACGAGGAGAATCCGGCGCGCCGAACGAATCCGACGACGGGAGGACGAAAGTTCCTCGTTGTCCGAGGCATCGGGCTGGTGCATACTCGTCGAATCGATCGGGGACCGGAAACGGATGCCGCAACGACTTCCACGGAGCTTTTCGAATTGTCGAGCGAGCCGATTTCCATCGAAAGTGACGGGCATCCACCCCGGCGAAGCTGGATGGCGTGCGGCCGCACGGGCAGTTGGGCGATCGCCGCGATCA